>NZ_JBFAKS010000012.1:0-47455 GCF_040655855.1 Kribbella sp. NPDC050281
GCCCAGCTACTCCCCACCTCCCCGGGCGAAGCCCGGGCGTTCTTAGGCTCGGCGCTGGGTGGCCCAGCTACTCCCCACCACCCCGGGCGAAGCCCGGGCGTACTTAGGCTCGGCGCTGGGTGGCCCAGCTACTCCCCACCACCCCGGGCGAAGCCCGGGCGTACTTAGGCTCGGCGCTGGGTGGCCCAGTCGCGGATCAACTCGATGCGCTCCTTGAGCTGGATGGAGGAGGCGTGGGCCGCGGCTGGGCCGCCGAGCTTGCGGCGCAGGTCGTTGTGAATGACGCCGTGCGGTTGACCGGTCCGGTGGTGCCAGGCGGCGACCAAACCGTTCAGCTCGCGGCGCAGCAGCGCGACCTGCTCGTGCGTCGCCAGCTCGGTCGGCGTCGGGTCCTCACGCTCGGACGACCCCGGCCGCTGCGACCGCTTCTGCGCGGCGATCGACTTCGCCTGCCGCTTGCGCAGCAACTCCCGCACCTGATCCGGCTCCAGCAACCCAGGCAGCCCGAGGAAGTCCAGCTCCTCGTCGGAGGCCTGATCCCCGCCGGTCCCGTAGTCGCCGCCGTCGAACACCACCCGGTCGAAGCTCGCATCCGACCCGAGCGCCTCGAACTTCGCCTCCAGGTCGTCGCTGGCACCCTCAGCCTGGTTCGCCTTCGCCAGCAGATCGTCCTCGAGCGCGAAGATGTCGCCGTCCTCATTCGTGTTCTTCCGGCCGAGCACGTGGTCCCGCTCGACCTCCATCTCGGCGGCGAAGCTGAGTAGCCGCGTCACCGACGGCACGAACACCGACGCCGTCTCACCGCGCTTGCGGGCCCGGACGAACCGCCCGACCGCCTGCGCGAAGAACAGCGGCGTCGACGTCGGCGTCGCGTACACCCCAACCGCCAGCCGTGGTACGTCGACACCCTCCGACACCATCCGGACCGCGACCATCCACCGCGACTCGTCCGCGGAGAACTTCGCGATCTTCTTGCTCGCCGACTTCTCGTCCGACAGCACCACTGTCGGCGCCTGGCCGGTGATCTCGCGCAGCGTCTTCGCGTACGCACGGGCCGTGTTCTGATCGCCGGAGATGACCAGCCCACCCGCGTCCGGCATGTGCCGGCGGACCTCGGTCAGCCGCTTGTCCGCGGCCGCCAGCACCGCCGGCATCCACTCGCCGGCCGGGTCGAGCGCCGTACGCAGAGCCTGGGCGGTCAGGTCCTTCGTGAGCGGCTCACCCAGTCGCGCCGCGACCTCGTCACCGGCCTTCGTGCGCCACCGCATCTCACCGGAGTACGACATGAAGATCACCGGGCGTACGACGTGATCCTGCAGCGCGTGCCCGTAGCCGTAGGTGTAGTCCGCCTTGCTCCGGGCGACCCCGTCGTGGGCGGTCTCGTAGGTCACGAACGGGATCGGGTTGTCGTCGCTGCGGAACGGCGTACCGGTCAGGCAGAGCCGGCGGGCCGCGGGCTCGAACGCCTCCCGCACGCCTTCACCCCAGCTGAGCGCGTCGCCGCCGTGGTGCACCTCGTCCAGGATCACCAGCGTCTTGAACCGCTCGGTCCGGACCCGGAAGGCCAGCGGGTTCACCGCGACCCCGGCGTACGTGACCGCGACGCCCTGGAAGTCCTTGTTGGTCTTGCCGCGCCGGCCGGCGAACGCCGGGTCAATCGCGATCCCGGCCTTGTCGGCGGCCTCGGCCCACTGGACCTTGAGGTGCTCGGTCGGCGTCACCACGGTCACCCGCTCGATCAGCCGCCGGTGCAACAGCTCGGCGGCCACGGTGAGAGCGAAGGTGGTCTTACCCGCTCCGGGTGTCGCCACGGCAAGGAAGTCCCGCGGCTGGCTGTCGAAGTACAGCTTGAGTGCCTCCGCCTGCCAGGCCCGCAACTTGCTGGCGGTACCCCACGCGGCGCGATCCGGATACGCCGGCGGAAGCACGGCTGGTCCAGCAGGCACGCTCGAATCCACGGACGGCATACTCCCCCGTTAGTCGACTGTCGGCCGTGCAGGAACGTTACCTGACTTCGCCGACAAACCCCGACCGGCGTGTCGCAGTACGAGCGGTCTGTGGAGAAAGTTCCCGGGTCGACTGGTGTGTCGGCCTACACTCGGGGGCATGAGTACTCAGCTGAGCCCGGGGGCCGAGACGGTCGTCGACGAGCGGACGCAGCCGGCGCCGGCAGAGCCCGGCGATCACGAGCGGTTCTCGCACTACGTGCCGAAGGACAAGCTGACCGAGGCGATGGTGATGGGGACGCCGGTCGTCGCCCTGTGCGGCAAGGTGTGGGTGCCGAGCCGGGACCCACAGCGCTTCCCGGTCTGCCCGGAGTGCAAGGAGATCTGGGACTCGCTGAACCCAGGTGACGACGAGGGCGGCGAGTAGAGCCCGCCCAGGCGAGAGGCCGCGCCGAGCCGCGCGGCCTCGGCCCGAGGTGCGCGGGCGTCAGTTCTGGGTGGGGTCGTCCGGGTACGTCGCCAGGTACGCCATCTGATCGTTCTGGCGACGCAGGACCCGGCGCCACAGCGTGTCCGGGTGCAGGCTGAACACGTCGTCGGGTTCGGACTCGACGACGTACCAGGCGCCCTCGGTGATCTCGCCCTCGAGTTGCCCGCGGGACCAGCCGGCGTACCCGGCGAAGATGCGCATCCGCTGGATCGCCCCCTCCAGCAGCGCCGGCGGTACGTCGAGGTCGATCAACCCGATCCGGCCGAAGCACTCACGCCACCCGGGCGGGTCGGCCGTCTCGATCACCTCGGCGACGGCCAGCGCACTGTCGGTGCCGACCGGGCCGCCCATGAACAGCACCCCGGGTTCGTTGACCGTGGTGGACCAGTCCGGCAGCACCCGGTCCACGGCCAGGTCGGCGGCACGGTTCACCACCACCCCGAGTGCGCCGTCGTCGTCGTGGTCCAGCAGCAGGATCACCGACCGGCGGAAGGGCGGCTCGTCGAGCAACGGGGTCGCCACCAGCAGCGAACCGGTCAGAGTCGAGGCCGTCATACCCCCATCATGTCGTGCGCGACGCCCGTGGACCACGGAACACCCGGAACCCGAGCCAGGCGCCGAGCGCGACGCCGATCAGATCCGCGAGTACGTCGAACGGATCGCCGTCCCGCTGGGGCAGCAGGAAGTACTGCGCCAGTTCGCTGACGATCGCGTTCGCCACCAATGCCCCCAGCAACCAGCGCGCCGAGATCCGCAGCTTGAGCCCGAGGAACGCGACCGACCCGAACAGGAACATGTGCGCGAACTTGTCCGCCATCGGGATCCCGACGTGCGGACCCGCCTCCCGCGGCGCATAGACGCCGTACAGCTGCAGCAGGCAGGCCGCCACGAAGGCGACCCGCCACGCCCACACCGCCACTCGCGAGCTGGTGTCCCCGGCCACCGTTGCCGTCATTTACAGAACCGGGGAGTCGTCCGGGAAGTTCTCGTGCGCCGGGGCCTTGCCGCCGGCCGCGTCGCGGACGGCGTGCGCGACCATGTTGTGCACCTCCGGGTGGAAGACGCTCGGTACGATGTACGTCGCGTTCAGCTCCTCGTCGGTGACGACACCCGCCAGCGCCTTCGCTGCGGCCAGTTCCATCTCGATCGAGACCTTCGACGATTGCGCGTCGAGCAGGCCGCGGAAGACGCCCGGGAACACCAGCACGTTGTTGATCTGGTTCGGGAAGTCGCTTCGTCCGGTGGCCACCACCGCCGCGTGCTCACCCGCGTCCGCAGGGTCGACCTCCGGCACCGGGTTCGCCAGCGCGAACACGATCGCGTCGTCGCTCATCGTGGCGATGTCCGCGCCGGTGAGGATGTTCGGCGCCGACACCCCGATGAACACATCGGCCCCGGCCAGCGCGCCCTTCAGGTCGCCGCTGTACTTGGCCGCGTTGGTGTTCTCCGCGATCCAGCGCAGCTCCGGTGACAGGCCGTCGCGCTCCGGGTGGATCACGCCACCGACATCGGCGACGATCGTGTCCTTCACCCCGGCCGCGAGCAGCAGCTTCAGGATCGCCGTACCGGCCGCACCGGCACCGGACAGCACCACGCGCACGTTGCTGATGTCCTTGCTCACCACCCGCAGCGCGTTGTACAGCGCGCCCAGTACGACGACCGCCGTACCGTGCTGGTCGTCGTGGAAGACCGGGATGTCCAGCTCCTCGCGCAGCCGGGCCTCGATCTCGAAGCAGCGCGGCGCGGAGATGTCCTCCAGGTTGATCCCGGCGAAGCCCGGCGCGATCGCCTTCACGATCGACACGATCTCGTCCGGGTCCTGGGTGTCCAGGCACAGCGGCCAGGCGTCGATCCCGGCGAACCGCTTGAACAACGCCGCCTTGCCCTCCATCACCGGCAGCGCGGCCTTCGGGCCGATGTTGCCCAGGCCGAGGACCGCCGATCCGTCGGTGACGACCGCGACGCTGTTGCGCTTGATCGTCAGCCGGCGCGCGTCCTCGGGGTTGGCCGCGATCGCCAGGCAGACCCGCGCAACACCCGGCGTGTAGATCATCGACAGGTCGTCACGGTTGCGGATCGGGTGCTTGGCCTCCATCGAGATCTTGCCGCCGAGGTGCATCAGGAACGTCCGGTCCGACACCCGGGCGATCTCGACGCCGGGTACGGCGCGCATCGCCTCGACCAGACGGCCGGCGTGCTCGGTATCGGCGGCGGCACAGGTGACGTCGATCCGCAGCCGCTCGTGCCCGGAGGCCGTCACGTCGAGCGCGGTGACCAGACCGCCGGCCTGCTCGACCGCGGTCGTCAGCTTGCTCACCGTCGAGCCACCCGCGGGCACCTCGAGGCGAACGGTGATGGAATACGAAACACTAGGCAAGGCAGTCACGCCGGTGATCCTCTCACGTCACTGGTAAGCCTCCGAGGGTCCGTACGTCAAGTGCACAGCAGGACGCTGGGTAATCCTTTACTCGGCGGCTAGTCTTCCCCTCAGCGAAGGGAGGATCGGTGCCGACGATCAGCGATGTGGCGGCTCGGGCCGGGGTGTCCACGGCCACCGTGTCCCGGGCGCTGAACGGCAAGGCCACGGTCGACCCTGACCTGGCCGCGCGGGTCCGGACGGCCGCCACCGAGCTCGGGTACCAGCCGAACGGCCTGGCCCGGGCGCTGCGCCGCCAGGAGGCGGCCGTCGTCGCGCTGATCATCTCCGACGTCGAGAACCCGTTCTTCACCGCGCTCGCTCGCGGCGTCGAGGACGTCGCGCACGAGGTCGGCTACTCGGTCGTGCTGTGCAACTCCGACGAGAACGCCGAGAAGGAGAACCGCTACATCGACATCGCGATCCAGGAGCGGGTCGCCGGCGTCATCCTGTCCCCCAGCGGTACGGCGACCAGCGTCGCGAAGCTGGCAAGCCGGGGTACGGCGTACGTCGCTGTGGACCGTCCGCTGCCCGTGCAGGACAGCGACGCGGTGCTCGTGGACACCCGGCAGGCAGCGAAGCAGGCGACCGCGCATTTGGTTGCCCAAGGCTACGAACGGATCGGCTGCATCACCGGACCCGCCGGCGTCCGCACCGCCGACGACCGCCTGGCCGGCTACCGCGACGCCCTCAGGTCCGCGAAGCGCCGCAGTACTCCCAAACTCGTTCGCCGCACCGAGTACAAGGCAGCCGGCGCCCGTCGCGCCGCCCTCGACGTGATGTCCCAGCCCGAACCACCCGATGCACTGCTGGTCGCCAACAGCGCGATGGCAGTGGGCGTACTGCAAGCCCTGCAGGAACGCGGCATCCGCCCCGGCCGCGACGTCGGCCTCGTCTCCTTCGACGACGCTCCCTGGGCGGAGCTCGTCGACCCACCACTGTCGGTCGTAGCCCAACCGGCGTATGAGATCGGCGCTGTGGCAGCCCGCCTGCTACTCGCCCGGATCGCCGACAGCAGCCGGCCACCCACGACCACCACGCTCGGCGCCCGGCTGATCGAGCGGGCGAGCAGCGTGCAGCTCGACAGGAGGTAGGCCGGCCGCGCCGACCGTTCCCGCGTGGGCGGTCGTCGATCGGCTCGCTGGAGCCGGACACCTCCTGTCGAGCTGCACACGTCAGCCGGTGGGGTTCTCCTCGGCGTAGATCTTGGCTGCGTTGGAGGCGTCGATCAGGCGGGTGGGCAGCGTCTGGGACTTCTCGATGGTGCCGCAGTCGACGAGGATCTTCTTCGCCGCGGCGATCGCTTCCTTGCCGTTGGTCGGGTAGGTGAAGGTGGCGCTCAGCCGGCCCTGCTCGACCGCCTTGATCCCACCGGACGGGATCGGCAGCGCGTCGATGCCGGTGAACTTCATCTCCTTCTCCCGGCCGACCGCCTTCGCGGCCAGGTACGCGCCCTCGGCCATCGGGTCGTTGTGGGAGTAGACCACGTCGATCTTCGGGTTCGCCTTCAGCAGCGCGTCCATCTGGGCCTGGCCCTTCTCCCGCAGCCAGTCGCCACTCGCGGCGGCGATCACCTTGACCTTCGGGTTGCCCTTGATGCCGGCCAGGAAGCCCTCGTGCCGCTCGGCCTGCGGGGTGGCGCCGGCCAGACCTTTCAGCTCGACCACGTTGCCACCATCCGGCAGCAGTTTCTCGGCGATGTACTTGCCGGCCTCGGTACCGATCTGCACGTTGTCGCCACCGATGAAGCCGGTGTACGCATCACCCTCGACCTTGCGGTCCAGCACGATCACCGGGATGCCCTTGTCGTAGGCCTTCTTCACGACCGCGGTCAGCGGCTTGGCCTCGTTCGGGCTGATGATCAGCAGGTCGATCTGCTGGGTGATGTAGTTCTCCACGTCGGCGACCTGCTTGGCGTTGTCCTGCGCCGCGTCGGCGAACTTCACCTCGAACTGCGGCACCGTCGCCGCGGCCGCCTTGATGTCGTCGTCCATCCGCTGCCGGTAAGGCTCGGCCACGTTCGCCTGGCTCATCCCGATCGTGTACTTGCCGTCGGCCCCCTTGCAGGACTTCGACGCACCCGCCTGCGGGCTGTCCGACGTCCGTTCGTTGGTCGTGCCACAGCCGGCCAGTACCAGGGCGGCGATCGCCGCGGCGGCCAGCGGAATCTTCACAGAGCGCATGGGAACCTTCCTCACGAGGTGGGGCGGAGTCGTTGCAGCGCAGCCGCGGCCACGATGACGAGTCCCTTGATCAGGAGCTGGATGTTGGAGTCGATGTTGTTCAGGGCAAGGATGTTGTTCAGTACGCCGAGCAGCAGCGCGCCGGCGACCGTTCCGGCGACCGAACCACGGCCGCCGGCCAGACTGGTCCCGCCGATCACCACCGCCGCGATCGCGTCCAGCTCGTAGCCGATCCCGTCGTTCGGACTGCCCTGGTTCAGCTGGACCGCGTGCACGATGCCGGCCAGCGAGGCGAGCAGTCCGCAGATCGCGAACACCGCGATCTTCACCCGCACCACCGGTACGCCGGACAGCCGCGCGGCCTTCTCGTTACCGCCGACGGCGTACAGATGGCGGGAGAACGCACTGACCCGCAGGAACACGACGGCGGCGATCGCGACCACCGCGAAGATCAGCACCGGGATCGGCACCAGGCCGCCGAACGTCCGCTCGCCGAGGATCGCGAACGAGTCCGGCGCCTCGTGCGGACCATCGCCGTACGCGATCGCGACGCCCTGCCCCCCGGACCAGATCCGGGCCAGGCCGCGGGCTATCTGCAGCCCGGCGAGTGTGACGATGAAGGACTGGATCCCGATCATCGCGGTCGCGACGCCCTGCAACGCACCGAAGACCAGGCCGATCGCGAGCACCAGTACGACGGACGGCAGGAAACCCCAGTCGTTCTCGACCATCAGGACCGCGGACCCGACCGCGGCCAGCCCCAGCACGGCGCCGACGGACAGATCGATGCCGCCGATCAGGATCACGAACGTCATCCCGATCGCGATGATGCCGATCTCGGACACCGCGCGGACCACGTTCGCCAGGTTGTCCGCGCTGATGAACAGGATCTCGCCGTCCTTGCGGGGCGAGAAGATGATCGCCGCGATAAACACGGCCAGCAGCCCGAAGACACTCTGGAACCGGAACAGCGTGGCAACCACTCCGCCGGAGGACTGCTCCACCGGCGTCGCAATCGCTGCCTTGTCCTGTACGGTCACTGGACTCCTCCGACCTCGTCGAACACTTCGCCCTGTCCCATGGCTGCGGCGAGCAGGTCGCCTTCGCCGGAGTCCGCCGTACTGAAGGAAGCGACGTCGCGCCCGTCCCGCAGTACGACGACCCGATCGCAGACGCCGACCAACTCCGGCAGCTCGGACGAGGCCAGCAGGACGCCGATGCCCTTGCCGGCGAGCTCACCGAGCAGGCGGTAGATCTCGGACTTCGCGCCGACGTCGACGCCGCGGGTGGGTTCGTCGAGCAGCAGCAACTTCGGCTCGGTCAGCAGCATCCGGCCGAACACGACCTTCTGCTGATTGCCGCCGGACAGCGTGCCGACCTCGTCCTGCAGACGGCCGAACTTCAGCCGCAGCCGGTCCGCCATTCGCACCGACGCGGCCCGCTCCATCCGCCGCGCGATCACTCCCAGCCGACCGTACGACGGCAGGCTCGAGACGACCGTGTTCGCGAGGATCGAGTGGAAAAGGACAAGCCCGGACGCACGCCGGTCCTCGGGGACGAACCCGATGCCCTGGGCAAGTGCCTGGCGTGGTCGGCGGGGGTGGATCTCCTGGCCGTGCAGGAGGATCCGGCCGGTCCGCGTGCCCGCCGGGGCGACGCCGTACAGGGTCTCGAGCAGTTCGGTTCGGCCGGCGCCGAGCAGGCCGGCCAGGCCGACGATCTCGCCGGAGCGAACGGTCAGCGAGATCCCGTCGGGGTCCCGGCGGCCGGGTCTCGGCCGGCGGGCTTTCAGAGCGAGGTTGTCGACGCGGAGGAGTTCGTCACCGGTGTCGGTGTCGGGAGTGGTGAACATGGTCTGCACCGGGCGGCCGACCATCGCCTCGACGACCTCGGCGGTGCTCAGCTTGCGGGGGTCGAAGCTGCTGACGATCTGGCCGTTGCGGAGGACGGTCGCGCGGTCGGCGACCTGGGCGATCTCCTCCATCCGGTGCGAGATGTAGACGATGCCGACGCCGGACCTGCGGAGTTCGCGGATCACCTCGAAGAGGCTCTCGACCTCGGCGGTGGTCAGGGCCGAGGTCGGCTCGTCCATGATCAGGACGCGGGCGTCGAGCGAGATCGCCTTCGCGATCGTGACGAGTTGCTGCTCGCCGACGCGCAACTCGCCGACCGGCCGACGCGGGTCGAGCCTGACGCCGCTGCGTTCCAGCAGGGTGCGGGCCTCGCGCTCCATCCGTCGGCGGTCGACCGTCCTCAGCGCGGTGCGGAGTTCGCGGCCGAGGAAGATGTTGTCGGCGACGGACAGGCCGGGGACGAGATCGAGCTCCTGGTGGATCATCGCGATCCCGGCCGACTGAGCGTCGGTGGGTCCGCCGAAACTGACCTGCCGGCCCTTGATCTCGATCGTGCCGTCGTAGTCGGTGACGTCGCCGGACAGGATCTTCATCAGCGTGCTCTTGCCGGCGCCGTTCTCACCGAGCAGCGCGTGCACCTCGCCCGCGCCCAGGGTGAAGTCGACCTCGCGGCAGGCCTGCACACCGCCGTACCGCTTCCCGATCCGGACCATCCGGACCAGAGCAGCGCCGTCGGCCATGACACCTCCGCGACCCGGTGAGTAATCGATTTCCCGGACGCTAGACCGCGCCCTCCCAGCCCGTCAACCCCTCACCAACTCTCCGCACCAATCCGTAACCCAGCTTCGTCCCGCACGGCACCTTTTCCACCACCGTCGAAAGGTGGGCGCGGACCGCCACGCCATCACATTCGCAGCGCGCGGACGCGAGACCGCCCGCGCGAGCGTGAACTCGCGCGGGCGGCGACAGTTGTGATGGCCTGGCGGTCCGGACCTCAGCTCCCTGACACAGACACCTTCGTGAACAGCGGGCGACCGCTCGGGGGCATCACGAAGTTCTGGACCCGGGAGCGGTGGGCCGAGTTGGAGGCGAGGTCAGCAGGGAAGATGCCGACCGCGTCGGTCCACAGCATCTGGCCGGCCTGCTCGTAGAGCTTCGGGCGTTCCGCCTGGTCAACGGACGAGCGGGCGTCGAGCAGCAGCTTGTCGACCGCGGGGTTGCAGTAGCCGTTGCGCTTCGCGGAGCAGACGTAGAGCCGGGCCAGGGTGTAGTCCGCGTCGCCGGTGCCGGTGACGTTCGTCTGCAGGTTCATGTCCCAGTTGAGCTTGCCGAAGTCCTCCAGCCACTGGGCGCGTTCCTTCTCGAGCGGCTTCACCGTGACGCCGATCTTGGCCCAGTCCGAGATCATCGCCTGCGCCAGCGCGCGGATGTTCGGACCACCTTCCAGCGGCCACTGCATCGACGTACTGAACCCGTTCGGGTAGCCCGCCTCGGCCAGCAACTGCTTCGCCTTCGCCGGGTCGTACTTGTACGGCGCCAGCTTCGGCGCACCGATGACGCCTTGCGCCAGCGGCGCCTGCGCCACGGACGCCAGATCACCGAACAGGTCCTTGACCGTGCCCTCCAGGTTCAGCCCGTACCACATCGCCTGCCGGACCCGCTTGTCGTTGAAGGGCTTCCGGTTCGAGTTGAACCAGTCGAAGTAGTACGTCCAGCTCGGCGTCGTCTCGTAGCTGATCCCGTCACTGCCCTTGAGAGAACCGACCTGGTCCGGCGGGATCTGCGTGAGTACGTCGACCTCGCCGTTCTCCAGCGCGGTGATCCGGCCGGCGACCTCCGGGATGTTGACGAACTCCAGCTTGCTCAGCTTCGGCGCGCCGTCCCAGTACGTCGGGTTGGCCGCCAGCTCGAGCTTCTCGTCGGGCTGGAACGCAGTGACCGAGAACGGCCCGGTCCCGATCGGCTTGTTGAAGAACCCGTCGGTGTTGATCTTGTCCGCCGGCCCGATGAACAGCAGCGTGAGCGAACTCAGCAACGTACCGAGCGGCTTGCTCGTCTTCACCGTCACCGTCTGCTCGTCGGTCGCCGCGAACGACGTCACCGTCTCGTACAGCGGAACGAGCGGGCCGTCGAGCTTCTTGTGCCGCTCGTACGACGCCACCACGTCCTTGGCCGTGAACGGCGTACCGTCGGAGAACTTCACGCCGGACCGGAGCTTGAACACCCAGGTGTCCGGGTCCGGGTTCTCCCAGGAGGTCGCCAGTACCGGGACGATCTTGCCGTCCTCGACCCGGACGAGCGGCTCCATGATCTGCTGGATAGCGGTCTGCACGGCCTCCTCACCGGCGAACTTGTGGGTGTCCAGCGACACCGGGAACATGGCCGGCGCGTAGCGCAGGATCTGCTCGCCGCCGCCGTCGGCGCTCGGCTCGCTGGCCGGCGAACACGCACTCAGCGCGGCCAGGGCGGCGACGGCGACCGCCGCCACGATTCGCTTCCTCAACACGGGGTTCTCCTTTGCAGGGCAGGGGTCACGAGGCGGTGTCGCTGGGAGGCCGCGTGAAGGTGTAGGTGGCGACGACCGGGTAGTGGTCGGAGGGCGCGCGGCCGTCGTGGAAGAAGTCGACGACCTCGCTGGTGCGAGCCGCGAGCGGGCCGCGGGCGAAGATCCAGTCGATCGCCTTGGGTGGTGAGGCGAGCGGCGACAGCCGGGTCCCGATCGGACCGGTGGCCACCGTCGGCACGACCGGGTGGGTCACCGGTGAGTGCCGGCCGAGTGCGGTGAAGCTGTCCAGGAACCCGGCGTTCCCGAGTTCCCACTGCGGTGGGCCGATGTCGTTGATGTCGACGGTGAACAGGCAGGCACCGTCGCCGGCCAGCCGCTCCAGTGCCTCCGCGATCGCCCGGGCCTGGGTGACGCGGCGATTGCGGTGGTCGGTCCGCTCGTCCGGGTGCCCGGGCCAGGTCAGGTGCGCCGTACTGAAGATCAACTCGGGGCCGTCGGCCGGGCGCAGCCGAACCCAGAACAGGCGCGCGTCCGGCGACAGGATGCCGACGTCCTCGGCCCCGTGCTCAACGGCGGTGAAGAGGTCGCGGCGCCACCAGAGGTTGCTCTGGGTCTCCCAGCCGGCTCCGCCGTCGACGCGTTCATGTCCGGGCAGCGCGTCGTCTATGAGCTTGCGGGTGGACGGGCGGAGCTCTTGTACGGCGAGCAGGTCCGGCGGGCGAGTCGTGAACAGCGCGCTCAACGCGTCCTGCCGCTGCTCGAGGTGGAAGTCCGCCCACAGGTTGTAGGTCATGGTCACGAAACTGAAGTTGCTCAAGGCAAGGGTCATGCCGGCTGCTCCTCGGTGGAGGCGATTCCCGAGGTCGGGACGTTGTACGCCGTCAGCGTTGTTACTGCGAGTAAGTCGTCGACCTGGATCGTGGTCAGCGCGCAGTTCACCGGCGGATCCAGCAACACCTCGCCACCCGGTGGCAGCCGCAACGTCGACGCCGTCGCGACCCTGATCGGCCCGCCATGCGTCACCACAAGAACCCGACGCGCACCCGAGCCGGCGATCTCCCGGATCGCATCCCAAACCCGTTCCCTCAACTGAGCGAACGTCTCCCCACCACCCCGCGCAACGTCCTCCCCCCGAGCAAACGCCTCAACCACCGCGGGCTCGTCGGCGTACACCTCCGCAAAGGTCCGCCCACCCCAACTCCCCACATCAATCTCCCGCCAGCGCTGATCGACCCGCACCACAGGCCGACCGCCGAACTCCGAGCAACCCGCCCGCCGCCCACCCGCCGCGTCCACGGCGTCCACCGTCCCCGCCGTCCCCGCCGCGTCCACCGTCCCCACGGTTCCGGCCGTGCCCGCCGCGTCCACCGTCCCCGCCGCGTCCATCGCGTCCACCGCGTCCGCCGTGGGCAGGCTGTCGAGGTAGGGCTGGAGGGTCTCGGTCACGCGCTGGAGATCGCTGGCGACGATTTGATCAAAGACATCTGATCGCAAATATTCGGCGGCCAGTTTCGCCTGCTGGTGGCCGAGCGCGCTGAGGCCGGTGCCTTGCTGGCCCTGGTAGCGGTCCTCGGCGTTCCAGAGCGACTCGCCGTGGCGAAGCAGGACAAGTTCGGTACGGCTCATCTGGTGGCTCCGGCTAGTTCGGTGGCGAAGTGACACGCGGTGGGGTGGCGGTCGAGTCGGGTCTCGAGCGCGGGCTCTTCCTGGGCGCAGATGTCCTCGGCTTTCCAGCAGCGGGTGCGGAAGCGGCAGCCGGATGGTGGATCGGCGGGTGAGGGTACGTCGCCGCCGATGATGATCGGTTCGCGTTCCGGCTTGGTCCACGGTTTCGGATCCGGGACCGCGGACAGCAACGCCTGGGTGTACGGGTGCAACGGCCGCTGGAACAACTCGTCCTGCGTCGCGGTCTCCACCACTCGCCCGAGGTACATGACCGCGACTTGATCAGAGATATGACGTACGACGGACAGGTCGTGGGCGATGAACAGGTACGCGAGCCCGAGGTCCCGGCGGAGGTCGGCCAGCAGGTTGAGCACCTGGGCTTGCACGGAAACGTCCAGCGCCGAGACCGCCTCGTCGCAGATGACCAGCTTCGGGCGTAAGGCGAGCGCGCGAGCGATCCCGATCCGCTGCCGCTGACCTCCGGAGAACTGGTGCGGGTAGCGCTTGGCGTGATCCGGGTTGAGGCCGACGCGTTCGAGCAGGTCGCGGACCTCGGCGCGGTGCCGGTTGCGGGGTACGACGTCCGGGTGGATCTCCCAGGCCTCGCTGATGATCTGTTCGACGGTGGCGCGTGGGTTGAGGGAGGCGTACGGGTCCTGGAAGATCATCTGCAGCTGCCGGCGGACCCGGCGCATGGATGCCTTGGGCAAGGAGGTCAGCTCCTGGCCCTCGAACACGATGCTGCCTGACCGCGCCTTCTCCAGGCCGATGATCGTCCGCGCCACCGTCGACTTCCCCGACCCGGACTCCCCCACCAGGCCCAGCGTCCCCCCAGCCGGAATGTCGAACGACACCCCCGCCACCGCCTGGATCTCCCCCACCACCCGCCGCAACAAAGCGGACCGCAGCGGAAAAGAAGTATGCAGATCCTGCACAGACAACAAAGGCGCGGCGCCCGCCGGCTGGATGTCTGAGGAAGTGGACGAGCCCGGGCCGCTCGAAGGACCTGGGGTGGTCGAAGCCTGGGTGGCAGACGCGCGGCCGGCGGACGCAGGAGCAGCCGAAGCCGGAGTGCCACGAGCCGAAGTGGTCGCGGGAAGCGGAGCAGCCGACGCCGAAGTGCCAGGAACCGAGGTGGTCGCGGGAGGCGGGGTGGCCGACGCCGGGGTGGGAGGAGCCGGAGTTCTCGCGGGAGGTGGGGTGGCGGGGGCCGGGGTGGGAGTCGGGTTAGTGGGCATTGCTGAGGACTCCTTCCGGGTGGTGGCAGGCGGCTTGGTGGAGGGGTGGGCGGGTGGGGAGCGGGCGGAGGTCGGGTTGGTCAGTGGTGCAGAGGTGGTCGGCGTAGCGGCAGCGGGGGTGGAAGGAGCAGCCGGTCGGGAGGGACAGGAGGTCCGGTGGGGAGCCTTGGATAGGCGTGAGGCGGTCCCGGGGACCGTCGAGGACGGGGACCGAGCCCATCAGGCCGGCGGTGTACGGGTGTCCGCAGTGTTCGTAGACCTCGCGGATGGGACCCGTCTCCACGACACGGCCGGCGTACATCAGCACGACGCGGTCGGCGACGTCGGCGACGACTCCGAGGTCGTGGGTGATGAGGACGAGCGACATGCCCTCTTCGGACTGCAGCCGGGCGAGCAGGTCCATGATCTGCGCCTGCACAGTGACGTCGAGCGCGGTGGTCGGTTCGTCGGCGATCAGCAGCCGCGGCGACAACGCGAGCGCCATCGCGATCATCACGCGCTGCCGCATCCCGCCCGAGAACTGATGCGGATAGTCGTCCAGCCGCTTCGACGCCGCCGGGATCCCGACCCGCTTCATCAGGTCCAACGCGGCCACTCGGGCCTCACGACGCGAGGCACCGCGATGCCGCCGGAACATCTCCCCGATCTGGGCACCGACCCGGAAGACCGGGTTCAGCGAGCTCAACGGATCCTGGAACACCATCGCGATCTCACGCCCGCGCAGGCCCTTCGCAGCACCAGGCGTCAGCAGATCGCGACCGTCGTACGTGATCGACCCACTGGCGATCCGCCCGGCCGGCTTCGGCACGATCCCCATCACGGCCTGCGCGGTCACACTCTTCCCGCTGCCGGATTCACCCAGCAGCGCAACGGTCTCCCCAGCAGCGACCTCGAACGACGCACCGTCGACAGCAGTCACCACACCACCGGAGGTGGCGAACTCGACGCGCAACTCACGCACACTCAACAAGGCCTTCATCACAGACTCCTCAGCCGCGGGTCGTACCGGTCCCGCAACGCATCGCCGAGTACGCCGAGCGAGACCACCAGGAAGGCCAGCGCGATCCCCGGAATGGTCGAGATCCACCACGCATCGGCCAGATAGTTGCGCCCGTTCGCGATCGTCACACCCCAACTCGGCGTACTGGCCGGCGTACCGAGACCCAGGAAGCTGAGCGACGCCTCCGCCAGAATCACGTGCCCGATCTCAACTGTCGCCACCACCAGCACAGGCGCGACGCAGGCCGGCAACACCGACCGCGAAACCAGCCGCCACGTCCCGGCACCCAGCGTCCGCGACGCATCGACGAACTCACGCCGCCGCGTCGCCAGCGCCTGCCCACGGGCGACTCGGGCGAACGTCACCCAGTTCGACACCGCCAGCACGATGACGACGTTCACCACCGACGGCCCGAGCAGCGCCGCGATGAAGATCGCCAGCAAGATCGAGGGAAACGCGAGTTGGATGTCGGCCAACCGCATCAGTACGCCGTCCAGCCAGCCACCGAAGTACCCGGCGGACAGCCCGATCGTCACCCCGATCGTCCCGGCGAGAACCAGCGTCGCCAACCCGACCGCGATCGAGATCCTTGCCCCCTGCAACATCTGCGCGAACAGGTCCTGCCCGACCCGGTCCGTGCCGAAGATCGCGTACGACCCGTCGGACAACCGGCTGAACGGCGGCCGCAGCCGGTCCGCGGTCCGCGTGTCGACCGGGTTGTACCGGACCAGCCACGGCCCGAAGATCGCGGCCACCACATAGATCGCGATCACGATGAGGCCGAAGCGGATCCGGGCCGATCCGGCCCGCCCGCGCCGCTTGCTCGTCACCAGCGGCGCGGTCGCGGTGGTGAGGTCGAGTTCGGTCGAGGTCACGTCAGTCACCAGCCAGACGGACCCGCGGGTCCAGGAAGCCGTAGAGGAGGTCGACAAGCAGATTGATCACCACGAAGATCGTTGCCACGATCAAGATCGAGGCTTGGACGACGCCGTAGTCGCGGCGCCCGATCGAGTCGATCAGCAGCCGGCCGACGCCGGGCCAGGCGAACACGGTCTCGACGATCACGGTGCCGCCGAGCAAGGCGCCGAACTGCAGGCCGACCACGGTGACGATCGGGATCAGCGCGTTCCGCAACGCGTGCACGAGGATCACGATCCCCTCGCCGAGCCCCTTCGCCCGCGCCGTCTGCACGTAGCCTTCATGCACCACCTCGAGCAGACCGCTGCGCGTCAACCGCACGAGGATCGCCAGGAACGGCAGCGCGAGCGTGATCGTCGGCAGCACGAGATGAGACCACGTCCCCGAACCCGCGCTCGGCAACACCTTCAGACCACGCGCGAACACCAGGATCAGTACGATCCCGAGCCAGAACGACGGCGTCGACTGCCCCATCAGCGAGAAGACCGAGATCGTCCGATCCACCCAGCTGTGCGCCCGTAACGCCGCGATCACCCCGAGCGGCAACCCGATCAGCAACGACAGCAACAAGGCTGTGGTGGCCAGTTGGATCGTGGCCGGAAGCCGTTGCAGCACAAGGCTCATCGAGTCCGCGTTCAGCCGGAACGACTGCCCGAAGTCCAGATGCACGACGTTCGCCAGGTACGTCGCGTACTGCTGGATCATTGGTTGGTCGAGGCCGAGCTGCTGGTGCATCGCGTTCACCTGCGCCTGCGTCGCGTCAGGTCCGAGAATCAGGTACGCCGGATCGCCGGGAACGAGCCGCAGGACAACGAAGATGATGGTCACCGCGCCCCACAGCACGAACAGCGAGAACGCCACCCGCCGGACGACGTACGCCCCCATCAGACGCCGCTCCGCAGTACCGACACCACGCGCCGTACCTCCTCGATCGAGCCGGCCTGGATCAGTTCGGCACCCAGCGCCCCCGCGCACTGCCCGTCGTTGTCCCGAACCGGTACGGCGACCATCCGCGGAAGCGAGGCGACCGGCCGGGAGTTGTGCGCGAACCCGGACACCCGGATGCGCTGCAGCGTGACGAGCAGATCCGGCGTACCCGTCACCTGATCGGCGGGAAGCGCGGACAGATACGCGCGGCCGAGCGCACTCCGGTGCAGCGACACCGCATGTCCCGGCTCGACGGGCGCGGCACTCGCACTGCCCGCTACCGCGGACACCTGCAGCACCCGGCCGGCCATCTTGGGCAGCGGTTTCGCCAGCACGACGAGCCGGCCGAGACGGTCACCGAGGTCGGCCAGCGCCCGCTCCGGTCCCGCCTGCCCTTGCGTCGTACGACGGAGCGCCGCCAGCCCGTCCCGAGCGGTGTAGCGATGGTCGTCGACCCGGCTCGCCAGACCGTGCTCGCAGAACGTGACCAGGATCCGGTGCACGGTGCTCTTGTGCAGGCCGACGGTGCCGGCCAGTTCGGTCACGCCGTACGGCCGGTCCTCGCGATTCAGCTCCGCCAGCACGGTCAGGGCGCGGCTCAGCGACTGCATGATGTCTCGATTCCGTGAACGTTAACGGTAGCGTTAATGCACCGTAGAAGCGTGGTATTTACGTGTCAATAGACCACCGTTGCTCAGGGCGGAACGGCCCGTTGACGGTCGATTCCCGTGAACGTTAACTTCACTGACCATCCACCTGATTCATGCTTTGGGAGGCACTGCGTGACGACATCCGATGTCCGGAGCGCGCTGCTGGCCGCCGATCCCCGCCTGTCCAAGTTCTCGCCGTTGCCGCGCATCCTGGCCTTCGACGAGTTCGACAGCGGGACGCACGGCTGGTGCGAGCTGCTCGGCAACTACAACGGCCGCGGCGACCTGAGCACGGTCGACGACCACATGCGGGACTTCCGGCCGCCGCAGTTGTCGGCCTGCAACTTCTTCGACATCGGCACCCACGGTGCGCTCAGCGGGACGTACGCGCTCAAGCTCGCCACGCGGCCGCACAAGGGCCACACCGCGGTCGCGATCCGCCGGCTCACCATGAGCGGCCGCGGGCTGGTGCAACTGGAGACGTACTTCGCGTTCAAGTCCGAGGCGACCCTCGGCGGAGGCTCGGAGCTCGACACCTTCGGCGACGTGCAGTGGGACGGCAACACTCACCCGTCCGAGGCGCAGTTCGGTGCGTTCACGGTCGCCACGGATCTGTGCGGCGACGGCGGACTGCGCTACCACACGGTCGCGCGCTACCAGAACACCGATCTCGACAACCACTTCACCCGGCGCTGGATGGCCCCGACCGTGCCCGAGCCGACGCCGCGCGAGCACTTCGAGGGCAAGGTGAAGCTGGAGTACGCCGCCGACTTCACCGCGCCCAACCCCGAGGACTGGCAGCAGTTCGGCGAACCGCAGGAGCTCTGCTACAACGAGGTGCCGACCAAGGTGAACTGGCACTATCTGCGCTGGCTGATCGACACCGACAAGCGCCGCAACGTCGAGCTCCAGGTCAACGACCGGGTGATGGACATGAGCGACGTACCGGTCCCGCCGTACGAGGAACGCTACGAGACGCTGGAGAACCTGCTGAACTTCTACTTCTCGGTCCGCACTCACAGCAGCGTCAGGAACTTTCTCTTCCTCGACTCTGTCCTCATCTCGGTTGATTGGTAGGCCCATGCGACAGTCCATGACGGCGGTGCTGGAACGCGACACCACGTTCGACACCCGCTTCGCCACCGAGCCGTACGAGGTCGCCTGGGCCGGTGAGGCGCGCTGGTTCGTCCACCACGTCGGCGGCGACGGCACCGCGACGTACCTCACGCAGGTCTCGCCCGACGGCATCACCTGGTGCGATCTCGACGCAGGAGAGCATCGGGTCGGGCCGGGGCAGCTGATCAGCTGGCCGGTCAGCGGGTTCGGCCACTGGCTGCGGCTGCGCGCCAAGGTCGACGGTTCGGTCCAGGTGCGGATCCACCTGGCTGTGAAGGCTTAAGCTGCCCGAGGGGGTGAAGATGACGGAGGCACGGCGCCCGACATTGCGGGACATCGCGGCAGCTCTCGGGCTGTCGGTGAACACCGTGTCGCGTGCGCTCGGCGACAAGGACAGCGTCAGCCCGAAGACGCGCGCGGCCGTGCAGGCCGAAGCGGCCCGGATCGGCTACGTGCCCAACACGCTGGCGCGGTCGCTCGTGCTCGGCTCGGCGATGACGCTGGGCCTCGTCATCACCAACCCGTCCAACCCCTTCTACGCCCAGTTGATCAGCAGCATCGAGCTCCGCGTCCGCGCCCAGGGGTACTCGTTGCTGCTGCTGGTCACCGACGAGAGCGCGGAGAACGAGCAGCGCGCCACCGAGGCGCTGCTACGGTCCGCGGTCGACGGCGCCGTGGTCGTGCCGGTCCAGGCCGAGTGGGACCACTGGCGCCGTGTCCGCGACGCAGGCATCCCGTTGGTGTTCGTCAACCGTGATGTGCCTGAGCTCGACTGCGACATGGTCGGGGTCGACAACGAACGCGGCACCTACGAAGCGACCAGCCACCTGATCTCCGGCGGTGCACGCCGCCTGCTGGTGCTGGAAGAGGACCTGCCGATCACGACGACCGCCGACCGTGTCGCCGGTTTCCGCCGGGCGATGTCCGACGCCGGTCTGAAGGTCAAGGACGACACGATCCGCGCCGTACCGACCAAGCGCTACGACTCCCTCGCCCTGCCGTGGCAGCCGGAGGAGGCTTATCGGTTCGCGCAGACGCTCCTGAGCGACCGTCATCCGGATGCCATCGTGACCGGGAACGACTACTTCGCCCTGGGCTTGCTGCGCGTGCTTGCCGAGCTAGGTCTGGCAGTCCCCGACGACGTCGCGATCACCGGGTACGGCGACCACCCCTACGCGGCGTACCTGCAGACGCCCCTCACCACGGTCCGCCTCCCCGCCGCCGAGGTGGGCACCACCGCCGTGGATCTCCTCCTCCAACGCCTTCGCAACCCCGGAACCGAACGCCCACGGAAGACACTCATCCGCCCGGAGCTCGTCGTCCGGGCGTCCGCTCCGGACCGCCAGGCCATCACAACCGACCGCCGAAGGCGGCGCTGAGCCTGACGGCGCCGGGCATCCGCCGATTGTGATGGCGTGGGCGTCCGCTACTCCTCCAGCCAAGCTCTGACCGACTCGTTGTGCTCGCCGAGTCGTGGCGGCGGGAGGTTGGTTTCGCGGGCGCCGGCGTACAGCTGGTCGTCGAACCGCAGCGGCGGCCCGGGGAGCTGGATCCGGCCGAGCGTCGGGTGCTCGACATCGACCAGCAGGCCCTGTGACAGCGTCTGTTCCCACTCGTAGACCTGCTGGAAATCGCGGACCTTGCCGGCCGGGATCCCCTTCTCCGCAAGGCGTTCCAGCCACACGTCCGCCGACTCGTGCGCGAACGCCGCCTCGATCGCCGCGGTCAGTTCGTTGCGGTGGGCAACCCGTTGCGCGTTGACCGCGAACCGCTCGTCGTCCGGATCCAGTCCGACGATCGGTGCGAACGTCCGCCACTGCCCCTGGCTGCCGACGGCGACCTGGACGATGTCGTCCGCGGTCGAGTACATCCCGTACGGCGCGATCTGCGCATGGTGGTTGCCGACGCGCTCGGGCAGTTCGCCGGCGACCGTCCACTTCGTTCCGTGGAACGCGTGCACGCCGATCACCGACGCCAGCAGGCTCGTCCGCACCACGCGCCCCTTGCCGGTGATCGATCGCTCGTGCAGAGCCGCCAGCGCACCATAGGCGCCGTACATCCCGGCCAGCAGGTCCGCGATCGGTACGCCGGTCTTCGTCGGCTCGACCGCACCGGTGATGCTCATCAGGCCGCCCTCGCCCTGCGCGATCTGGTCGTACCCGGCCCGTCCGCCGTCCGGCCCGTCGTGCCCGAACCCGGTGATCGACAGGATCACCAGCCCCGGGTTGAGCTCATGCAGCCGCTCGACAGAGAACCCGAGCCGGTCCAGCACCCCCGGCCGGAAGTTCTCGATCAGTACGTCGGCCCGCCGGACCAACTTGGTCAGGAAGTCGCGACCGTCCTCGGACTTGAGGTCCGCCGTCACCGATTCCTTGTTCCGGTTCGCGGACAGGAAGTACGTCGATTCGCCCTCGACGAACGGCGGTCCCCAGCCCCGGCTGTCGTCCCCGCCGCCGGGCGCCTCGACCTTGATCACACGGGCGCCGAGATCCCCCAGCATCATCGCCGCATGCGGCCCGGCCAACGCCCTGGTGAGATCGACGACAACAACATCAGAGAGAAGGTTCTGCACCCCGTCACCCTAGGCGGTGACTCTCCGGGCCAGGGAGGCCAGGCGGTGGGTGACGTCGCGGGGGCGTTCCTGCATGAGCATGTGGCCGGCACCGGGATACATCCACATCCGCGCGGTCGGAAGCTCGGCGGCCATCCGGTTGGCGTGGCGGGGCGGCAGCAGCCGGTCGCGGGTGCCGTGCATGATCTCGACCGGGAGTTGCTCGAGGACCTTCAGGGCGTGATCGCGCTCGTGCTTGAGGATCGCCTCGAAGAATCCGCCGTACGACGGACCCGGCAGGCTCGCGAGGTCCGCGAGGAACAGGTCCACCTCGGCCGGGTCGGTCTTCTTCCCGAACACCAGTTGCCGCAGGGCGGGCCGGCGTACCCGGACCGACATGTCCAGCGGCCGCGGTCCCCGGTGCGCACGCCGTTCGAGCCGAGTGCTGAGCATGTTCATCGCGCGCGGAGCGAACGCCGCTGCCGTCGAGTCGAACCGCCTGGGGATGCCGAAGGCGCCCTCCGCGATGTGGCCAGACGATGTACTGACCAGCGCCGCCGCCGCGATCCGCGAGCCGAACAGCTCCGGCCGCTGGTCCGCGAGCGCCATCAGCGTCATCCCGCCCATCGAGTGACCGGCGTACACAACAGGTCCGTCGCCGACGACCGTGTCCAGGACGGTCTCGAGGTCGTCGGCCAGCTGCTCGATTCGCATCGACCCTGCCGGTGCGGCGTCCGATCGGCCGTGACCGCGGTGGTCGTACGTGACTACGCGAACGCCGTTCTGCCCGAGGATCCTCGGCAGCTTCTCGACCTGGTTGTGCCACGACCGCGTCGAACATGTCCAGCCGTGCACGAGCAGGACGGTCACCGGCGCGTCCGGTGATCCGGTCGTCTCGACGTTCAGCCGTACGCCGTCGGTCGTGGTCACACCGGACCGTTCCGCCTGGATCGTCACGCAGTCTCCCGTTCCCGTTCACCGGCGGCCAGGTGGGCGGCACGCAGGCGTCCACCGCGGGCGCCACGCCCGACCAGCCAGGCGATGCCGGCGATCTCGAGCAAACCGACCACGCCGAGCAGGGCGTAGCCGCCGTTCCACATCCATCGTGGCACGTCGGTCCGCTCCTCCCGCCGCAGCACCTGCTGCTCGTTGACGAACTCGACCGTCTGCCCGTTCGACACCTGCACGGCCGGCTTCTCGATCGCCAGGTCCTCCGGCGCGTACACCCACATCGCCACCAGGTCGCGCTGCCCCTGGTGCAGGCGGATCATCGACTTCCACTTGCCGAACATCGGCAGCGCGTCCGCCGACCGATAGGTGCCATCGGCCACCTTGACCATCGGGTGCGTCACCAGCCCTCCGCCCTGCCAGGCCATGGCCTCGAACCACCGCGCACCGTCCGCTGCGTCTCCAGGCTGCAACTTGACCGTGACGTACGCCGTCGGCTCGGCCCCCGCGGCCACCCGCTCCAACGACACCGACCCGGTCACGCCCGCTTCCGCCGACCGCGGCACGCAGAAGAACACCGTCGCGGTGACTGCGACCAGTCCGATCGCGCCCAGTTGATGGGTACGGCGGACCGTCTGCGACCGCGCGTTGCGGATACCGATCGCACGCTGCTCGCCCGCGACCTCGGCGTACCGGGTCGCCAGCCAGGCCCCGACGAGTCCGGCTCCGGTCCCGGTCACGACGCCGTACCCGAGGGCCGACGGGAGCATCGAGGACGGCCACGCGATCGGCATCCAGAGGTGGCTCCAGGTGTACTCCGCGACCACGCCGACGGTCCCGATCAGCGCACCGGCGACGGCGCCGAGGCGGAAGCGATTCTTGTTGCCGAGGGCAAACGCCACCAGCTCGACCAGGACTGCCTCGACGATCAGCAGCGGGAAATGGCCGAGGATCTCGCCGAGTGGTTGGTCGACCGCCCAGGCGATGCCGCCGCGGATCACCAGGTACACGGCCAGCGCGGCGAACGCCGTACCCGGACCGCGTCGCGCCCGCAGCACGGTGAACGCGAGCGCAGCACCGAAGACGATCAGGATCGGCTGCAGGATCAAGGGGAACTGCGGGACGCCGTAGTTGAACTCGGTGCTGAACAGATCCCACGCGATCAACAGAGCGCCGACCGACACGATCTCCTGGAACAGACGGCGCTTGTTGGTGCCGAGCAACTGCTCCACCTCAGCGAGCGCCAGCAGTCGCGCGAAGATCGAGAACACCACGCCGCCGATCATCAGCAGGTGGGTCGGGCCCCAGAGCGTGACGTCCTCACCGAACTGGCGGTGCCACAGGTCGTCCAGCGGGAAGCCGACCAGCGCGAACGTCCCACACACCGTGACGAGCGCGGCACTGCACGGGATTCGCCAGCCCTTGGTGAGCTTGATCGTGCGAGCCGGCAGCGGCTTGCGGGCGAGGGCGATCGGCAGTACGCCGGAGACGATCACGCCGAGGATGCCGAAGAAGATCGGGTAGTGCGCCGGCGTACCGAACGGGCCGGTGTCGCGACCGCGGTCGATGTGCACCGCGATGTCCCACCAGACGCCGAAGGCGCAGGCAAGCAGCGAGACGGCATGCAGGTACGGCGTCAGCGCGGCCCATCGGGGGACTCCGTCCAGTCTCCCGATGGTGTCCGCAAGCCGTCCTACCAGCGTGACGCGTCCGGTCCGTTCCCGCCACAGGAGTACGGCGAGTGCGACGTACATCAGTCCGACCAGGCCGGTGACGATCGCGATCTGGTCGAACGTCGCGGTTCCGGTGGTGGCCAGCGGGATCGCCATTCGACGGACTCCTTCATCGCTCATGCGCCATGACTGATGTTACATCTTCTATGTAACGTCGGATCTGGAAGACTGTCAACCGTGGAAGCACACGACGAGGAGCTCACCGTCGATCAACTCGCCGCCGAGGTGGGGATGACGGTCCGCAACGTGCGCGCGTACGCCGGACGCGGCCTGATCCCGCCGCCACGGCTGGTCGGCCGGACCGGGTACTACGGTCACGACCACGTCGCCCGGCTGAAGCTGGTCCAGGAGCTGCTCAGCAAGGGCTACACGCTGGCCGCAGTCGAGCGGATGATGGGCGAACTGCCGGACGGCGCGATGGCACTCGGCGTCTTCGAGACCCTGGTGAACCCGTGGACCCCGTCCGAGCCGGAGGTCCTGGACGAGTTCCAGCTGGCCGAGCGGGCCGGCGTACCGCACGATCCGGCGGTGATCACGCGGCTGGTCGAGCTGGGGATCGCCGAGCGGCAGGACGACGGCCGGCTCCGGATCCCGAACCCGGATCTGCTCCGAACCGGGCTCGAGGTGATCAAGCTCGGCGTCCCGATGCAGGCGATCTTCGAGATGCTGCCCAAGCTGTTCGCCCAGGCCGACGCAGTGGCGAAGACGTACGTCGAGCTGTTCCGCAGCACGGTGTGGCGCGAGTTCAGCGACGCCGGGTTGCCCGCGGAGGGATGGCCGGAGATCCAGCGCACGCTGGAGAACATCATCCCGCTGGCCGGGCAGGCCCTGGTCGCGGCGTTCCGGGAAGCAATGGCACGCGAGATCGAGATCGTCGCCTACGAGGAGCTCGGCCTCGACCCGAAGGCCCTCCCCTCAACCGGCTAGCGCTCTGCTGTCCTGGCCGGCCAACGCCGCGAGGCGGTCGAAACCACGCTGAGACGCCGCATCCGCGGCCCGGTAGACGATGAGCCGTTGGCCGGTGTCACCAAGCGGCGTGAGTACGTCGTACTCGATGGTCAGCGAACCCACGTCCGGATGGTTGAGCCGCTTGCGGCCGTTGTTCTGTACCTTCACGTCGCGCCGCGACCACAGCTCGGCGAACTCCTCGCTCTCCTCGCTCAGGGCACGGACGAGCTCACCCAGGTCCTGGTCGTCCGCATGCGCCGCCCACGCAGCCCGCAGGTCCGCGATCCCTTCACGGATCACCCGTTCGCGATCGGTGTAGAACGTCTCGAACGCCGGCTCCAGCGCGCACAACCACATCACGTTCCGCCGCTCCGGCGCGACGTCGGCGAAGTTGAGCATCAGCAGGCACATCTCCGCGTTCCACGCACAGATGTCGAAGCGGTGATTGAGCAACATCGCCGGCAGCGGCGACATCGCCTGCACCAGAGCGGCCAGCGAACTCGACTCCGGCTGGCGTCGTACCGAAGTCCATTGCCTGGTCAGGTCGAACACGTACGCATGCTCGTCATCCGACAACCGCAACGCCCCCGCGAGCGCCTCCAACACCTCCGGCGAAGGCCGCAGTCCCCGGCCCTGCTCCAGCCGGATCACGTAGTCCACGCTGACCTTGGCGAGCTCAGCGACCTCTTCTCGCCGCAACCCGGGCGTCCGTCGAGCCCGCCCCCGCTCTGCCAGGCCCACTTCGCCAGGCGTCAACCGCTCCCGGCACCCGCGCAGGAAGACCGCCAGCTCCTGGGCAACGTCAACGCTCATAGGCCCACTCTACGAAGCCGGCGGTCAGCCCGGGCGCGGGTGCAGCAACCTCAGTTCAGGGTGAAGCCGCCGGTCCAGTCGACCTTCTCGCCGACGGCGAGGGTGAGCTGGACGAAGCCGATCGCCTCGAGCTCACGGGCCCGGGACAGCGCGCCGGCGTCGACCGCGCGCAGACCGCCGCCGGTGATCACACCCGCCAGCTCGGCCTTCGCATCGGCGTCGTCACCGGCGATCAGGACCGTGGTGGCGCCGTCGCCGACCTTGCCGGACGCGAGGGTGGCCGCGAAGTTCGTGTTGAAGGCCTTCAGCACCTTCGACTCGGGCAGCGCGGCCGCGATCCCGGCAGCCGCGGAGGAGTCCGCCGGTACGACGAGGGAGTCGAAGGTCTCGAAGTTCAGCGGGTTGGTGATGTCGACGACCGTCTTGCCGGCCAGCTGGTCGCCGCGCTCGGAGAGCACCTGCTGGACCTCCGGGTACGGAACCGCGAGGACGACGATGTCGCCCGCCACCTTGTCCTGGTCGTTGCGGCCGAGCAGCTGGACCGCATGCCCGCCCTTACCCGCCAGTCCGGCGATCGCCTGACCCATGGTGCCGGTGCCGATGATGCTGACGTGTGCCATGACTACTCCTGGATGAGTGTTCAATAGTTGTTGCTACAACCATAGACCAATAACAGTTGTTCCTACAACCATTGGCTGGGAGAATGTTTCCGTGACGACGAAATGGCTCGATCAGCCGGAGCTCGCGGCCTGGATCCGGCTCGCCTCGGTCCTCGAGCTGCTGCCGGGCGCCCTCGACTCCCAACTGCGCCGCGACAACGGACTCACCCACTTCGAGTACTTCGTGCTGGCGATGCTGTCCGAGGCGCCGGACCGCACGCTGCGGATGACCGCCCTCGCCCAGCACACCAGTGCCACCCTCCCCCGCTTGTCCCACGTCGTACGGCGGCTCGAGGACCGTGGACTGATCGAGCGCTTCCCCTGTCCGACCGACGCCCGAGCCACGAACGCTCGGCTGACCGACGCCGGCTGGGACAAGATCCGCGAGGCCGCCCCCGGCCACGTCGCCACCGTCCGCGAGCACGTGATCGACGCGCTCACCCCCGAGCAGGTCACTCAGCTGACGGCGATCACCGACGCGATCCTTACTCGCCTGGACCCTGAGGGCCGGATGTCGGACGTCTACCACCGCCACGACGGCAACTAGGTAGGTGTTCCACCCCGGTGCACTCCCTTAGACGCCCCCGGGCCTGGTCTAAGGGCTGTCTGGGTGGCGATATCGGTAGTTCTCCGCATGTGCGGGAACGTCTGGGTTGGGACTGTGTATCTACCAGACGTCCTCAGTCCTCAGGAGTGCATGATGCGCCAGATCCAGATCCAGATCCGCCGGAAGCCGAGCCGGCGGACGACCACCCGCCGTACCACCACCACGACGCTGGACCTCCGTACGCCGTCCGGCCGCCCGCTACCGTTCTGATCCACCTGTCCCGCCCGGAAATGTCCACGATCATGATGCTCAGACTGCATGTCCACCACGCCTTCGCCGGCGGTTGGTGCGCAGACATCGACGACGACCTCGACCGTCAGCCCGACGACCCGTTCTGGTGCGTCGACCAGTGGCCGACCCTGCAAGAGGCGCTGGCCGCCGGCTGCGCCCGCCTCGCCGAGCTCGCCGCCCACCCGAACCCGTCCCGCCTCAGCGCTCTCACCCTCGCCGCCTGACATCAGCCTGCGACGACAGCCCCGTCGGCAAGGGTGGGAAGGCCAGTCCCAGGAAGAGCCTTCCCTTACGCAGCGTGGTGGGCCGCGTGACAGTGGTGGCGAACGAGGGAGAGAGGACACCTTCAGTGGTCACCACACTTGACACCTACCGGCTGCTCGGACGCTCCGGGCTGCGGGTCTCGCCGCTGGCGCTGGGCACGATGACATTCGGACCGGACTGGGGCTGGGGCGCGGACAAGGACGAGGCGCAGCGGATCCTGGACACGTACGTCGACCGCGGCGGCAACTTCGTCGACACGGCGAACATGTACACCAACGGGACGTCCGAACAGCTGCTCGGCCAGCTCACCCAGGACCGCCGGGACCAACTGGTCATCGCCACCAAATACACCATGTCCACCCGGCCGGGAGATCCGAACTCGGGCGGCAACCAGCGCAAGAGCATGATGCGTTCGGTCGAGCGCAGTCTGCGCAACCTTCAGACCGACTACCTCGACCTGCTCTACCTGCACTCCTGGGACTTCACCACGCCGGTCGAGGAGATCCTCCGCGCGATGGACGACCTGGTCAGCCAGGGCAAGGTCCTGTACGCCGGCATCTCGGACGCGCCGGCGTGGCAGGTGTCGCGGATGCAGGCGATCGCCGACCTGCGCGGTTGGGCTCCGCTGGTCGCGCTGCAGATCGAGTACAGCCTGGTCGAGCGGACCGTCGAACGGGACCTGATCCCGATGGCGCGGGAGATGGGACTCGGCGTCCTACCGTGGTCGCCGCTGGCCAGCGGCGTACTCACCGGCAAGTACACGACCGCCGACCTGGATCACGGCGGGGGTCTGGCGGGCGTTGCAGGGACACGGAAGAACGTTGCTGCGGCCAACAATTCGCTCACCGAGCGGGGGTTGCGGATCGCTGACGTCGTCAAGGCGGTTGCCGAGCGCAACGGCTACCTGCCAGCGCAGGTCGCGATCGCCTGGACGCTGCGGAACCCCGGGGTCACGTCGCCGATCATCGGCGCGCGGACGGCGGCGCAGCTGGAGCAGAACCTGGGCGCGCTGGACGTCGAGTTCAGTGATCAGGACGTGGCGGAGCTGGAGGCTGTGAGCGCGATCGAGCTGGGCTTCCCGCACGCGTTCCTGAACCTGCCGATGACCCGCTCGGTCACCCTGGGCGGCCTTCAGCTCGAGCCGGCTCCGATCCCTCGCTGACTTCTGCGGGTCCGGCCGGCTCTCGGGGTGCTGCTGGAAGGTCACCGAGATCGGGATCCCAGTCGTCGTACTCGTCGTCCGAGGTCTCGGCCTCGTGGCGGCGGGCGATCCGGATGAAGGCGGCGATCAGCAGCACCGGACCGAGCACCATCGCGGTCTCGGGAATCCCGCCCATGTGCAGCGCGATCATGACGCTGTCACCAGCGCGATCCCGCCCGCGGTGAACGCGACCATCGCCGCCAGCATCGGGTACTGCGCCCGTCGTAGCTGCCGGCGGCGGAACAGCTCGGCAGCGCGATCGTGCGCGGACACGACCCCAAGTACGTGTCCGAGCACGATCGCACCGATCTGGACCGCGGCGATCAGCCCGGTACCGAGGAACGCGTAGTCGATCCGCATCCCGCTGGTCCCGAGCAGGTCCCATCCCCGCCCGAACGGATCCGTCGCGAGCAGCAGACCCTCTTGGCCCTGGAACATCGCGAACGAGAAGTAGTGCGCAACGGCGTACCCGATCGCGATCGGCACCAGCGAATGCACGAACGCTCCGGGCAGTCCGGCTCGCCCGACCGCGCCCGGCCGGATCCGCGCCGCGCCGGTCGTCCGCGACGCCAGCAGGAACAACCCGGTGACGATCGCCACCGCGACCATCAGGCCGAGCGTGTGTACGACGATGTGCTGCGTACGGCTGAGGTCGCCGGTCAACCGCGTCCACGCAGACCAGCGCGAGATCCCGTCGAAGGCGGTTGACCCGAGCAACAGGCACAGCAGGCCGACGATCCCCGGCTGTTGGGGCATCGTGGCCAGACCGGCCAGCGGGTTCCGCAGTTCCAGGCGACGGTCCGCACCACGGCCGAGCGGACTCAGTCGCGCCAGGACTTCGGCGTACACCTCGAAGCTGTCGCCGATGCCGAACCAGGCCGGTCCGTAGACGATGCCTGCGGCAACATTCACGACGGCGTACATCGTCGCGAAGATCGCGACGACGACCGGCTCGGAGCCGTCCGGATACGCAAGCTCGAGCCAGAGGAATCCAGCCAGCCCCGCGACCGCCGGCCAGTAGGCAATCCCTTCGGGCAGCCTCCGGTACGACGTCCTGCGCGCCAGGCCCGCGATCGTGCGGAGCGGATTGGCCAGGCGCCAGATCGGGCCGAAGACCAGCGAGAGCGGGATGATGCCGACCCAGATCCACACGTACAACCAGGTCGGCGCCGGGTTCAGAGCCGGCTCGCTGCTGCCGAACCAGGCGGAGCCGAGCAGTAGCGCGAGTGCTGCCAGCCCGGCGAGCTTGAGCAGCCGGCGCGTCGGCCTCGCATCGACCAGCCGGGTCAGGCATTCGAGCGACTTACCGGCGGTAACTTCGAAGCGCGGCCGTGACCAGAACGCGGCGAGGGCGAAGAACGAGACCGCCACCGCGGCGCCGGCGGAGTAGATCGCCAGCCACAGCGGCACCGGCAGGTCCCCTCGCCCGCCGATCCCGTGCAACGGCAGCAAGAGCACCAGCACGGGATCGCCCTCCGATCACCTCAGCTATCTGACCGATCGAATGTAACACGCTCGATGTCACATAGCGAGGGTCTGATAGTCAGCGGAGTCGAAGTGGCGGGTCAACTGGCGGAACCGGAAGGTGAACGACGGCCAGAGCGTGGTGTTGCGCCCCTCCGAGTCCAGATACCAACTGGTGCAGCCGCCGCGGGTCCAGACCGTGTTGCGCATCGAGGACCGGACGCCGTCGACGAACGCGCGTTGCACCTCCGGCCGCACCTCGACCCGCTGCAGCCCCTCGCTGTCCATCGTCTTCAGCGCGTCCAGGATGTAGGCGATCTGCGACTCGATCATGAACACCATCGAACTGTGGCCGAGGCCGGTGTTCGGTCCGATCAGCAGGAAGAAGTTCGGGAAGCCGGAGACCGCCGTGCCGAGGTGTGCCTCCATGCCGCCCGACCACGCCTCGCGCAGCGACAGGCCGTCGCGGCCGTGCACCATGTCCATCACCGGCAGGTCCGTCACCCGGAAGCCGGTGCCGTAGATGATCGTGTCGACCTCGTGCTTCACGCCGTCCGCGGTGACGATCCCGGTCGGGGTGACCTCGGCGACTCCGTCAATGACGACCTCGACGTTGGGCTTCGTGATCGCCGGGTAGTAGTCGTCGGAGATCAGCACACGCTTGCAGCCGAGGGTGAAGTCTGGGGTCAGCTTGGCGCGGAGGAGCGGGTCGCGGACCTGGCGTTCGAGGTGCTTCTCGGCGACCTTCTGCACCTGCTTCATGATCGACGGCAGCTTCGCGAACCCGAGCACCATCGACTCGCGGCCCCAGTAGATCCCGGCCCGGACCGCCTTCTGCACCAGCGGAAACCGGCGGAACACGGCCTTCTCGACCTCGGTGATCCTGCGGTCCGGCCGCGGCAGTACCCAGGGCGGCGTTCGCTGGAACAGGTGCAACTCCTCGACCTCCGGCTGGATCGCCGGCACGAACTGGATGGCGGACGCGCCGGTCCCGATCACCGCGACCTTGCGGCCGCTGAGGTCGAGGTCGTGGTCCCACTGCGCCGAGTGGAAGACCTCGCCCTCGAACGACTCGATCCCCGGCAGCTTCGGCACCGACGGCTCGGCCAGCGGTCCCATCCCGGACAGCAGCAACTGCGCGGTGAACTCACCCTGGCTGGTCCGGATCCGCCACTGCCCGCCCTCCCAGTACGCCGCCTCAACGGCGTGACCGAACCGGATGTGCCGGCGGACGTCGAACCGGTCGGTGACCTTGCGCAGGTAGTCCTCGATCTCGGGCTGCGGGGAGAACGTCGACGACCAGTCCGGGTTCGGCGCGAACGAGAACGAGTACAGATGCGAGGGCACGTCACACCGGCAGCCCGGATACGTGTTGTCCCGCCAGGTGCCTCCGACGTCGTCCGCACGCTCCAGTACGACGAAGTCGTCGTACCCGGCCTGCTTGAGCCGGACGGCCATCCCGATCCCGGCGAACCCGGTCCCGATCACCACGATCCGGTGATGCCTGGTCTCCCGCGCGACCTCGTCCGCCATCGAGCCCTCCAGCCTCGGGACAACAACTTACTCCCAGTAAGTTACTCGGAGTCAGTTAGAGTGTGCAAGTGACGTCCACCACGCCCAAAACACCCCCGGTGCCACCCAGCACCACCGCAGAATCCGGCGTGGAGAGCGGGGTGGTTGAGGGGATCGAGCCGCCGAAGCGGCGGCGGAATCGGGCGGCTCGGGAACGCGAGATGCTGGAGGCAGCCGAGCGGATCTTCGGCGAGCGCGGCTACCAGGGCACGTCGATGGACGACGTCGCGGCCGAGGTCGGGGTCTCGAAGCCGCTGATCTACCAGTACTACGGCTCGAAGGACGGCCTGTTCCTCGCCTGCCTCGCCCGCCTCCGTGCCCAACTCCTGGAGACCGTGTCCGACGCGGTGCTGGCCGCCACCGACGCCGAGGACGCGCTGTACGCCGGCTTCGTCGCCTGGTTCCAGTTCCTCGACGACCACCCGCACGCCTGGTCCGTCCTGATCGACGAAGGAATGCTCAGCACCAACCCCGCCGCCGGACCCGCAGCGGCCGCCACCGACGAGGTCCGCGCCGCCTTCATCGAACTGATCTCCGCGATGGTCCGGATGAACCTCCCACCCGGCCGCACCGCCGACAACGACGAGATCGAGATCATTGCCCAAAGCATCTCCGGCGCCACTGAACGCCTGGCCATCTGGCGCAGCCGGGTCCCCGCCCCACCCACTCCGGAGAAGGTCGCGCGAACCCTCCAGGACCTCCTCTGGCAAGGCCTTCGAACGCTCAGCACCACCTGACCAGCGGTACCGTGCCGCGGTGGATCTGTTCTCCGAGTCATGGGCAGCATTGCGTACGGCGGTCGCGGAGACTCCGACCGACGTCGAGCGGGCCGCCGCCGGCGAGCTGGCCGAGAGGCTCCCGCTCGTCCTGGCCTGATCAGCGATCGGCGGCGAAGTCCTCGAGAAGCCCGGCGATGAACTCCTGGCCGTCGCGCACCGCATCGGGGTTGCGGGTTCGGTAGTACGGGATCGCGATCAGTTCCAGGGACAGGACCCAACCGCGGGCGCGCACCCAGGTGTCCTGGTCGACCCCCATCGCGTCGCGGAAGGCCTGCCGGGATTCGGCGTCGAAGAGGTACCAGGCGGCCAGCAGGTCCCCGGCCGGGTCGGCGACCCAGGCGGTCCCGAAGTCGATGACCGCCGAAAGCTTGCCATCGGCCACCAACACGTTGCCCGGCATCAGATCTCCATGGATCCACGTCGGCGTACCGTCCCAGGTCGCGGCCAGCGACGCCTCCCACGCCGCGAGCATGAGTCCGGTGTCGAACTCGTCCCGCAACTCGTCCAGCGCCGTACGGAAGAGCTCGTCCCGCGGTGCCAGCGGCGTACCCCGGCTGAATGGATCGTCCGGTGGGACGGGTGCTCCGGTCGTGTCGACGGTCTGCAGGCGGTGAATGAAGTCGGCCATGTCCCTCGCCGCGGCCGCGGGGTCGACCTGATCCAATCGGAACGGCTCGCCCTCCAGCCAGCGGTACACACCCCAGGTGAAGGGATAGTCCGCGCCCGGCACGCCGATGGCCAGCGGCTCGGGTATGGCGAGTGGAAGGTCGGGCGCCAGGCGCGGCATCCAGGCCAGATCCTTCTCCACCTGGCCCTGATTCCCGGCGTTGCGGGGCAGGCGGACAGCCAGATCATCACCGACCCGGAACGTCACGTTGTCCGTGCCCGACGATTCGACCACCCGGATCGGAAGGCCGGCCCAGCTCGGGAACTGCTCCGCCAGTAGACGCGCCACCAACGACGCGTCGATATCCACCTCGTCGTCGTGCAACTTGCGAACCTTGGACACGGCACGGGAGCCTCACAGTCCCCCGCCCCCAGGTCAACTGATTCGATCGGAGTCGAAGGATGTTCAACCACGAGCCCACCGACTACGACTGCCCGTTCTGCCGGCTGGCGTCCGGAGGCGGAGACAGCCTCTCCACCCAGGACGACGTCGTACTGCGAACGGACCGCGCGCTCGCCTTCGTAGCCTCCCGCTGGTGGCCGAACAACCGCGGACACGTCCTCGTCGTCCCGGTCGCGCACCACGAGAACCTGTACGACCTCCCAGCGCCCGATGGCCACGCCGTACACGACGTCGTCCGCGAGATGGCCATCGCGATTCGCCACACCTACGACTGCGAAGGCGTTTCCACCAGGCAACACAACGAGCCGGCCGGCTACCAGGACGCCTGGCACTACCACGTCCACGTCTTCCCGCGATACCCCGGCGACAACCTCTACAACACCCGCCACCTCCCCAACCCCGCCACCCCCGAGGACCGGCAGCCCTACGTACGCCGCCTCGGCGCCTATCTGGGTGGGGGGAGGGAGGACCCTGAGGAAAGACCCTGAGGCCCGGCTGACGGATGTCATGGATGGGTCGTGACGAGCGATCCAGGGGCGGAGCGGCGTACTCGCGGAAGCTTTCAGGTATGACGACAACGACTGCGGTCAGCCTGACGGGCGTGACCAAAAGGTACGGGGCGGTGCAGGCGGTCGCTGGGGTGGATCTGACCATCCGGGCCGGCGAAGTGGTCGCGCTGCTGGGGCCGAACGGGGCCGGAAAGTCCACGACGATCGAGATGCTGCTCGGGCTGGTACGGCCGGACCAGGGCACCGTGCAGGTGTACGGCGGCACACCGACCGACGCGATCACGAAGGGCCAGGTCGGGGTGATGCTGCAGAGCGGCGGCATCATCGAGGACGCCAAGGTCGGCGAACTCCTGAACCTGGTCGCGGGCCTGCACACGAACCCGATGCCGGTGCGGGAAGCACTCGAGAGTGCCGGCATCGCGGACCTGACCGACCGGAAGATGAAAGGCCTGTCAGGCGGCCAGAAGCAGCGGGTGCGGTTCGCGATGGCGATCCTGCCGCAGCCGGAGCTGATCGTTCTGGACGAGCCGACGACCGGGATGGACGTCGAGTCGCGGCGCGACTTCTGGGCCTCGATGCACGCCGAGACCGCACGCGGCCGGACCGTGCTGTTCGCGACCCACTACCTGGAGGAGGCCGACTCGTACGCCGACCGCGTGGTGCTGATGCGCAACGGCAAGGTCGTTGCCGACGGCACCTCGGCGCAGATCAAGGCGAGCGTCTCCGGCCGGACCATCCGCGCGACCGTCCCGGGCGCCGACCTCGCGGCGCTCGCGTCCCTGCCGGGTGTCCGCACCGTCGAGACCCGCGGTGACGTCGTCCTGCTGCAGTGCGCGGACTCCGACGACACCTTGCGCTACCTGCTGAACAACACCCCCGCCCACGACATCGAAGTGACTTCCGCCGACCTCGAGGACGCCGTCCTCGCCATCAGCGCAGAGCAGGAGAGCCTCGCATGAACCGCGACTATCTGATGTTCGACATCCGCCGCACCCTGCGGAACCGGCGGGTGCTGATCTTCTCGATCCTGATGCCGTTGGTGCTGTTCATGATCTTCGGCCTGACGCTGCCGGACGACGCGAACGAGGGCGGGATCTCTGCGATCGCGTACGTGATGGTGAGTATGGCGATGTTCGGGTCGATGTCGGCCGCGATGAGCAGCGGCGGCGTGATCGCGGCCGAGCGCGACGGTGGCTGGAACCGCACCCTACGGCTCACCCCGCTGAAGCCGCAGGCGTATGTGACCACGAAGGTGATCCTGTCGCTGCTGCTGGCGATCCCGCCGCTGCTGGTCGTGTTCCTGTTCGGCCTGATCGTCGGGCACGTGCACCTGGACGCCGGGCAGTGGGTGACGGTCGCGCTGGTGTCGTGGCTGGGTGCCCTGCCGTTCGCCGCGATCGGCCTGGTCATCGGGTACGTCGCCAAGCCGGACAGCGTGCAGCCGATCACCGGTCTGGCCACGATGCTGATCGCGGCCTTCGGCGGACTGTGGCTGCCGGTGGACTCGATGCCGTCGCTGATGAAGCACATCGCCCAGTTGACTCCGGCGTACTGGACCGGTCTGAGCTCCCGCAGCGCGTTGACGGAGAGCGGCCTGGACATGCAGGCACTGCTGGTGGTGCTGGGCTGGACCGTCGTCCTGGGCTTCATCGGCCTGCGCCGGTACCGCGCCGACACCGCACGGGCCTGAGCGGCGCGAGGCGGATCCAGGGCATACCGTGACCACCATGACGCGGACGCCAACCCTGCTGGAATCGCTGGCCGAGCGCGGAGACCGCTCCGGCCCGGGCCGGTGGGGTTGGCTGGCGGCCGGAATCTGGCTGTTCTACCTGGCTCAGCCGTTCCAGGAGATCGCGTCCACCCAACATGGCGCGATGCGGGTGTTCGGCCTGGCCACGGTGATCCTCTTCGCGATCGCGTACCTCGGGTTCTTCGGCTGGCTGCGCCGAGTCGGCCTCGGGACCGGCGCCATCCCGATGTGGCAGCGGCTCGCGTACCTGGCCGGGATGCTGGCGCTGACGTTCCTGATGCTCCCGACGGCCGGCCAGAAGGCCCTCACCTGTCTGGTCTACATCGCGGCGATCGCGATGATGGCCCTCGACGTCAAGGTCGCGGTGCCGCTCGTGGCCGTGCTGCTCGGCGGCGCGGAGCTGTCGATGCGACTGGTGCCGGGCTGGACCGACGACGGGAGCTACGGGTTCGCGATCTTCCTCGGCGCGCTGGCCGTATTCGGGATGCGACGGGCGATCCAGCGCAGCATCGAGCTGACCGCGACCCGCCAGGACATGGCCAAGCTGGCCGTCCAGGAGGAGCGGAACCGGTTCGCCCGGGACCTGCACGACATCCTCGGCCACTCGCTGACCGTGATCACGGTCAAGGCTGAGCTGGCCGGCCGGTTGATCGCGGCGAACCCGGACCGGGCCGCGGCCGAGGTGGCCGATGTGGAGAGCCTGGCCCGGGCGGCGCTGGCCGATGTACGAGCGGCCGTCGCGGGGTATCGGGAGCTCAGCCTCGCGGGTGAACTGGTGTCGGCGCGGGCCGCGTTGCAGGCCGCCGAGATCAAGGCGGACCTGCCGACCACCGTCGACGAGGTGCCCGAGGACCACCGCGAGCTGTTCGCCTGGGTGGTCCGGGAGGGCGTGACGAACGTCGTACGGCACTCCGGCGCGAAGCGTTGCACGATCCGGATCAGCGCCAACCAGATCGAAGTACTGGACGACGGGAAAGGGCCGACGCCCGGCGGTGGTGCGTCCGGGCACGGCCTGGTCGGACTGCGGGAACGAGCGGACGAGGCCGGTGCGAGTGTCCAGGTCGGCCAGGCGCCTGGAAGCGGATTCCGGCTGGCTGTCAGAGTTGGCCCGTGAGTATCCGACTGCTGATCGCGGACGACCAGGCGCTGGTCCGTGGAGCCCTGGCTGCGCTGCTCGACCTCGAACCCGACCTGGATGTGGTGTCTGAGGTCGGTCGGGGCGACGAGGTGATCGCAGCCGCGAAGGCGACCACGCCGGACGTCGCCCTGCTCGACGTCGAGATGCCCGGGCTGGACGGTATCGAGGCCGCCGCCGCGCTGCGGACCGCCGTACCGGGCGTGCGGGTGCTCATGGTGACCACGTTCGGCCGGCCGGGGTATCTGCGCCGCGCGATGGAGGCGGGCGCGGCCGGTTTCGTCGTCAAGGACACGCCCGCCGCGCAACTCGCGGACGCCGTACGACGGGTGCACCAGGGGCTGCGCGTCGTCGATCCGTCACTCGCCGCCGAGACGCTCGTCGCCGGGACGAGCCCGCTCACCGGCCGCGAGTCCGACGTACTGCGGGCCGCCCGTGAGGGAGGCACCGTCGCCGACATCGCCAAGGAACTGCACCTGTCCGAGGGCACCGTCCGCAACCACCTCTCGGCCGCGATCGGTAAGACCGGCGCCCGGACCCGGGCCGAGGCCGCCCGCATCGCCCTGGACAACGGCTGGTTGTAACAGGTCGAGACCTCTAGGGTTGACCTAGGGGAGGGATCTGCATGTCAGTCGAGCAATTCAGTGTGCGGGGGCGGTTGGCGGACACCGGCGAAGGGATCACCGGTGACGAGCTGCAGCTCGCAGCACGTAATCACGGGATGCCCATGGAGGCGTTGCGGTACGACGTGACGCCGGCCGGACTGCACTACGTGCTGGTGCACTACGACATCCCGATGACGAACGCGTCCAACTGGCGGCTCACGGTCGGCGGCTGTGTCGAGGAGCCGTTGTCGTTCGGCCTGACCGAGTTGCGCGCGATGGGTCGCCGTACCGTCCGGGTGACGTTGGAGTGCGCGGGCAACGGACGGGCGGCGTTGCAGCCGCGGCCGATCAGCCAGCCGTGGCTGACCGAAGCCGTCGGTACGGCGGAGTGGACCGGGGTGCTGCTGTCCGATCTCTTGCGGGCGGCCGGGATCCGTTCCGATGCCGTGGACGTGGTCTTCACCGGTGCGGACCACGGGGTCGAGCGCGGGATCGAACAGGACTACCAGCGTGGGCTGACCGTCACCGAGGCGATCGACTCCGGTGCGATCATCGCCTGGGAGATGAACGGACAGCCGTTGCTGCCGCAGCACGGTTATCCGCTGCGCCTCGTCGTACCCGGGTGGTACGGGATGGCGAGCGTCAAGTGGCTGCGGTCGATCGAGCTGATCGACCACGCGTTCGAGGGCTTCCAGAACGCGGTCGCGTACCGGCTCCGCACCGAACAAGACGATGCGGGCGCGCCGGTGACCCGGATCGAGCCGCGCGCGCTGCTGGTCCCGCCCGGGTTCCCGGACTTCATGAGCCGGCACCGGTTCGTTGCCGCAGGCACCATCACGTTGGAGGGCCGGGCCTGGTCCGGCTGGGCGCCGATCGAGCGGGTGGAGATCAGCACCGACGCCGGCGTCACCTGGCAGACCGCCAAACTCGATGCTCCCGGCAACGACGAGTACGCCTGGCGGACCTTCACCCATGACTGGGAGGCCACACCCGGCGAGCATGTCCTCACTGTCCGCGCGTACGACGCCAGCGGCCGCGAGCAACCGATTGAAGCCCCGTGGAACCGCGGCGGTTTCGCCAACAACTCCGCCCAGCGGATCAGCGTTCTGGTGACCTGATCACTCCGCGTGTCGCTGGCCGATTCCGCGGTTCGCCCGTTCCATGCTGGAGACGTACACGGTCTCACTCCAGGGAGTGGTGCGGTGAACGAGCTGGGAACGGAGATCCACTTGCACGCGCGGGTGTTTCGTACTGCGGGCGAGTGGTACGCCGACATTGAGGACGAACTGGACCCACAGCCGGACAACCCGCTCTGGTACGGCTCCTACGACTCCCAGCGCGCCGCGATCGACGCAGCCTGTGCGCGGATCGCGGCGATGCATCTGGCTCAGCACTCCGAGCAGTCACTCGGGCTTGTTGGCTGACTTCCCGCCGATGCGGTACGGCGTGGTGACGCCCTCGTACATGAGGTGCGTCATCAAGCCCTGGGAGGCGTGCGGGAGGTTGTGGCAGTGGTCCATCCAGACACCGGGGTTGTCGGCCACGAAGGCGATCTCGTAGGTCTCGTCGTTCCCGACCTCGAGGGTGTCGATCCACCACGGTGAGCCCGTGGCCGCGACACCGTTGCGAGACAGCACGACGGCGTGATGACCGTGCAAGTGCATCGGATGCGCCTGGCCGCTGCTGTTGGAGATCTTCATTCGTACAACGTCGCCCTCGGCAACCATATACATCGGTACGTCGGGGTACTTGTGCCCGTTGATCGTCCACCACAGCCCCGGCACACCGTCGAGGAACCCGGGCCGCCGCCCGATCCGGTACTCGAAGTTCCGGTCGGCCTTCCCTGGGTCGAACCCGAGCGCGGCCGGCGTACCGTACTTCAGCAGATCGACCGTCTCCCCCGGCAGCTCGGCCGACGGCGGCTCGGCCCCCGCCGGACCGATCCCGACCGACACGTTGGCCGCGCCTGCCACCAGCCGCATCCCTCCCGCCGGCACCACGGCCTCGAGATCCACGCGGGCTCCGGCCGCCAGTGGGTACGCCGCGGTCACCGCCGTCGGACCGTGGAGGTCACGACCGTCCACGGCGACCACCTTGTACGGCGTACCGATCAGACCGACGCGCAGGATGGAGTTGTCCGTGTTCACCACTCGCAGTCGGGCCGTCGTACCGGCCGGCAGGTCGACGTGTTGCGAACCCGTCCGCCCGTTGATCGTCCGCTTCCCGTCGTAGGTGTGGATCGCGGCCAGGACCTCACCGGGTTCCTTGGGCGCGATCACGATCGTGCCGAAAAGGCCGCCCTTCACCTCGTCGGCAGAGACCTGGTGCGAGTGGTACCAATACGTCCCGGCCTGCTCGGCCCGGAAGCGGTACACACACTTCCCACCGACCGGTACGGCGTCCTGCGTCACCCCGGCCACACCGTCTTCGGCGTTGGGTACGTCGATCCCGTGCCAGTGCAGGGTGGCGCCGTCCTTGACGGATTCGTTGACCAGGGTGACCTGGACCAGGTCGCCGACCTTCGCCCGGATCAGCGGACCCGGCGAAGTCCCGTTGAGGGTGTACCCGTCGACCGTCTCACCGCTCGCGAGCTGGAACTTCTGCTTCCGCGCCGTCAGCGTCACCGCGACATCCGGCGTACCGGTCTGCGGGCCGGTGAGGTCGGCGACATTCATGCCGTGGTGGTGCTCGTGCTCGCCGGACTCCGGTCCGCCGCCGAAGTCGGCGTACCCCATCTCGGTCGGGGAATAGTCGCCGGGGACCAGGCTGGTCGCCCAGAGAAACCCCAGCGGTACGAGTACCGCCAGGGCGATCCCCAGAGCGATCAGCCGGCCCCGCAAGCGGCGCGGCTTCGGCTCAGCCACTGGTCACAGTCTGCCTGGGTACGGCGGCCCGTCGCGCGGCAGCACCCGCCACACCGGCGATCGCCAGACCGTTGATGCCGTGCAGGACGCCGAGCGCCGGCAGCCCGAAGGACACCACCGCGAGGACGAACTGCAGTGCGACCAGGCCGACCACGATCCCGGCCAGGGTCCGGCCGCGCGGGACATCGGTCAGGAACGAGACGATCAGGAAGATCAGCGCGAGCAGACCGATCGCCGTACCGGCGATGCTGTGGTAGCTCTGCCCGAAGTTGCTGTAGTCCGCCCCGATCGTCGTTCCGTCGTCGGCGTCCTTGGCGAGGGTGAACCCGGCCAGCGCGATCGCTGCCACCTGCAGCACCACCGCGATCGCGATCAGCAGACCTAAGGTCCGGTACGTCGCCCTCATGCGCGACGCTCCTGCCGGCGCTTACGGATCACGATCACCGCGGCCACGATCAGTCCGAACAACAGGATCGGCGGATGCCCGCCGCCCACGGTGCACCCGATCGACGCGATCAGCCCGAGCACGCCGAGCGCGATCAGCACCGGCAGCGGGATCTTGCCCAGCGGTCCCCGAGCAGCCCACTCCGGCCGCCCGCGTCCGACCTTGCCGCGTCCGCCGTTGCCTTGTCCCTTGCCTTGACCGCCAGACCCGCGTCCACCCGGCCCGGTCGCGCCGGCGGCGTACTCCGGCGAGGTCCACGGCGGCCGCTGCCAGCCCCACGGGCCGGTCCAGCCCTCGTTCGCGCTCTCGCCGGCCCGGTGGTCATCCGGCAGATCCGCGAACAGCGCGGCCAGCTCCCGGTCGGTCTTCGCTTCCAGTGCCTGGCCGACGCGCTCGGCGTGCTCCTCCGCGCTGAGCCGGCCGGCTTCGTAGTGCTCACCCAGACGCCTGACCGCGTCCTCGCGTTCGGTGTCGCCGATACGGATCGGTCCGCCCGGCCTCTCGTCATTCATGACACTCCTCGGTGCTCGACTTTGGCGATTGCACCAAGCGTGTCTTTCAATCCCCTGTCACCGCGTCGCCTCAGCGGCGGCATCTCACCTACCCCCGGGGGAGCACACTGCGCCCACCGACGCAGTACGACGTACTCCCCCGGGCGTACTGAAGAACGGGTAGTAGTTCGGGGTGGAACCAGGGTTGCGCCCCGATCCACGCTCAGGCGGCCTGGTGGCGGCCGGCTACTACCCGTCCTTCGGTACCACTCAGGTGGTGGCGGACAGGATCTGGTTGACGTCGTCGTTCGCCTTGGCCAGGGACGATGGTTCGGCCTCGAACGACATCACCGCGTCCATCGCCGGGGTCATGACCGCGGTGACGTCTGCGGCGTTCGGGTTGGCGGGGTAGGGGAAGACCTCCCCGGCCTCCACTGTCTCGAGGAACGGGGTCACGTCCCAGCCGTCGGCGGCGTACGCCGCCTTGGCCGCGGGCAGGCTGGCCGATACCGCGGGGAACACCACGCCGGCCTTGGCGACGATGTCCTGTGCGGTTTGCGAGCCGAGGAACTTCACCCAGGCCCAGGACGCCTCCCGCCGGGTCGTCCCGGCCCAGATGGTGTCCGCCAGCCCGTTCATCATCGACATCCGCTTCCCGATCGGGCCGATCGGCAGCCGGGCCAGCTTGGTCTTCACCTGCTTCAGTCCGGCGTACGTCGCCAGCATCCACGACCCGTTCGGGGTGATCCCGTACTTGCCCGCTCCGAAGCTCGTGGTCACGTCGACCCCGGACTTCGCCTGCGCGTACGTCGGCATGTACCCCTTCGTGATGAGCCCGCGCCACCAGCCGATCGTCTCGGTGAACTTCGGGTCGCCGTAGAAGAACTTCGTCCCCCACGGTTCGCCCTCGGAGTACTTCCAGCCGTTGATCGCGGTGTACCAGCTCCAGCTGGTCTGCCCGTCGGCGCCACCGGCATCGGCGTACCCGAGTCCGTAGACCTTGACGTTGTCCTTGTCGAACCCCGGCTGGTCACCGCGACGGCCCTTGGAGTCCACAGTGAGCCGCCGCACGATCTGCTCGAAAGTACCGCCGTCCTGTGGGTTCCAGGTCATCGAGTTCAGCTGCTCGGTGCTGATCCCGGCCGCCTCGGTGAAGGCACTGTTGTAGAAGTAGACCTCGGTGTCGAAGTCCTTCGGCAGTCCGTACCGCTTGCCATCGGCACCGATCCAGCGATCGGCCAGACCCTTCTGGTAGATGCTCAGATCAATGTTGTCCTTCGCAACATAATCGTCGATCGGCAACACCTGGCCCTTGTCCGCGAACAGCGGGTATTTCGACGAGTGTCCGGTGAACACGTCCGGCGCGGTGTCGGAGATGAACCCGGTGACCAGCTTCGACCAGTAGTCGTTCCAGCCGTACTGCTCGATCTTCACGCTGTACTGCGGGTTCTGCTCGTGGAACACCTTGGCGCACTGGGTGTACATCGGCAGCTGGGCGGAGTCCCAGAGCCAGTAGATGACTTCGCCCTCGCCGCGAGACGCGGCACCGTTGTTGCAACCGGCTACCGCCGACGCGGCGAGCCCGGCCAGCCCCGCCTTCAGCAGGGTGCGTCTGGAGAATGTCATGCCCGCCTCCTCACTTGATCCCGGAGAAACCGATGGAGTTGGTGATCCGCTTGGCGAAGGCCAGGAACAGCACGATCATCGGCAGCGCCGCGACCAGCGTCGCCGCCATCAGCCCGGCCCAGTCCGGTCCACCCTGCGGAGTCTGCGACCGGAACACGCCGAGCGCGACCGTGAGTACGCGGACGTTCTCCTGCTGACCCACCAGCAACGGCCAGAAGTAGTCGTTCCAGGAGTTGATGTAGGTCAGGATCGCCAGTGTCGCGATCGGCGCCGCACTCATCGGGATGATCATCCCGAAGAAGATCTTGCGGTGCCCGGCGCCGTCGATCATCGCCGCCTCCTCCAGTTCGCGGCTGATGCCGAGGAAGAACTGGCGCAGGAAGAAGATCGCGAACGGCGTCATGAACGCCCCCGGCAGGATGATGCCGGCGAAGCTGTTCAGCAGCCCGAGGTTCTTGATCAGCACGAAGTTCGGCAGCGTGGTGAAGATCGGCGGCACCATCAGCGCGGCCAGGAACAGCGCGAACACCTTGTCCCGCCCGGGCCAGCGCAGCCGGGCGAACGCGTACGCCGCCATCGCGCTGAAGAACACCTGGCACGCGGTCGTGACCGTTGCCACGACCAACGAGTTGCGCAGGTACAGCCAGAAGTTGACCGAGGCACCCGAACCGCCCTGCGCCTGGGCTTCCTCGATGGTCGACAACCCGAGCACCCGCTTGAACGCACCCAGGGTGGTCTCCACCGGGAGCAGCGAATTCGGGTGCCCGGCGAGCTGGGTGTTGTTCGACAACGCCGTACGCAACATCCAGTAGAACGGGAAGATCGTCAGGATCAGCAGCACGGCCAGGCAGACCCACGCGACGATCCGCCCCGGATTCAGTGGCTTTCTCATGCGAGGTCACTCTCCCTTGCCCGGAGCAACCGAAGCTGCAGCAACGAGACCACCGCGAGGATCGCGAACAGCACCAGCGCCATCGCCGAGGCGTACCCGAAGTCGAACCGGGTGAACGCGCGCTCGTAGATGTAGTAGTAGATGACCCGGGTCGCGTTGATCGGACCGCCCTGCGTGGTCACCGCGACGGTGTCGAAGATCTGGAACGACCCGATCATGGTGACCACCAGGACCATCACCAGAACGGGCCGCAGCAGCGGCAGCGTGATCCGCCAGAACGTCTTCCACTCGCCTGCCCCGTCCACCTCGGCCGCCTCGTAGACGTACGACGGGATCGTCTGCAGCCCGGCGAACACCAGCAGCGCGGTGTAGCCCATGTGCCGCCAGACGTTGATGCCGGCGACGGTCGGGATCGCCCAGTGCGAGTCGCCGAAGAACGCGACCGGGTCGATCCCGATCCAGGTCAGCCCCTGGTTCACGATGCCGACCTGGAAGTCGAGCATCCAGTACCAGACCAGTGCGACGACCACGTTCGCGACCAGGTACGGCAGCAGGATCGCCGCACGGACCGTGATCGACTTCGTCAGCCGGTACATCAGCATCGCGATGCCGACCGCCAGGACGGTCTGGACGCCGATGTTGATCACGACGTACTCGACGGTGACCACGAGCGCGTTCCAGAAGAAGCTGTCGTGGATCATCCGCCGGTAGTTGTCCAGCCCGTTGAACTGCGGCGCGGACAGCAGGCTGTACTCGGTGAAGCTCAGGTACGCACCGCGCAGGGTCGGCCAGATGTAGAACACGACGAAGCCGAGGGTGGCCGGGGCCAGGAAGATCATCGCGACCTTCAGGTCCCCCAGGCTTCGCCGCCGGGCAGACGGCGCCTGGGTATCCCCGCGACTGTGCTGTCTGTCAGGTGGAGCCTTGGTTGTCACGGTCACGGGGATCTCCTTTTCAGTCGGCGATCGACCGGGGGGTCAGTCGATCGCAGTCACATCCAGCAAGATCGCGTTCTCGGGCCACTGCGCTGGAAGGTGTACGCCGACCGCCGCCAGCGCTGCGCCGTTCAGCTCTACCTGTCCACCGTCGGCCGACCAGGCCGCCGCGCGCGACTCGGGCCCGGGTGTCACGGTCTCCTGCACCCGGTAGGTCCGCTGCGGGTCGAGGCCGGGCAGCCGGACCCGGCCGACGGCCGAGGTGACAGATTGCGTGAGCTGTACGGCGGCGTACACGGCGCGCGAACCGTCCTGCGCGACCACGCCGTGCAGCAGGAAGTCGTCCGGACCGCGGTCGGCGCGGACCACCTTGCCGGTGTGCAGCAGCGGCCGTAGCTCCTTGTGCAAGGCGACCCAGCCGGCCAGTTCCTGACGCTCCTCCGGCGAGGCGGACGCGATGTCCCACTCGATGCCGAAGTGGCCGAACAGTGCGGTGATCGCCCGGAACGACAATGTCTGCGTGCGGCCGGTGGTGTGCGCCCGCGGCGGGCCGACGTGGCAGCCGATCAGCTCCGGCGGCAGCAGCAGTTCCGTGTACCGCTGGATCGTCTGCCGCTCCAGCGCGTCGTTGCTGTCGCTGCCCCAGACGCGGTCGGTGCGCTCCAGGATGCCGAGGTCGACCCGGGCACCACCGGACGAGCAGGACTCGATCTCGAGGCCCGGGTGCCGACGCTTCAGCTCGTCGATCAGCCGGTACAGCGCGAGCGTCTGCTCGTGGATGCCGGCCGTCCCGGTCAACTGGTTGCCTCCGTCAACGAAGTCGCGGTTGTGGTCCCACTTCAGATAGGCGATGTCGTACTCGGTCAGCAGCGAGTCGAGCCGCTCGAGAATGTAGTCGTACGCCGCCGGTTCGCCGAGGTTCAGGCCCTGCTGATGACGCGCGGTCGGTGGCATCCGGTGGCCGGTGGCAAGGATCCAGTCCGGATGCTCGCGGGCCAGGTCCGAGTCCGGGTTCACCATCTCCGGCTCGACCCAGAGGCCGAACTGCAGGCCGAGACCCTTCACGTGGTCGACCAGCGGGTGCAGTCCCTTCGGCCAGATCCCTTCGTCGACGTACCAGTCGCCAAGACCGGCGTGGTCGTCACGGCGGCCGCGGAACCACCCGTCGTCCAGCACGAACCGCTCCGCCCCGACCTCGGCGGCGGCGTCGGCGAGCGCCTTCAGCTTGTCCAGGTCGAGGTCGAAGTAGACGGCCTCCCAGGTGTTCAGTACGACGGGACGCTCGGTCCGCGGGTGGACGGACCGGGACCGCAGGTGCTCGTGGAAGCGGGTCGACACCTGGTCGAGGCCGACGCCGTACGAACCGTAGAGCCACGGTGTGCTGTAGGTGCCCTGCGGTTGCAGGCGTCCCTCGCCGGGGAGCAGCAGTTCGCCTCCACCGATCACGGCGTACCCACTCATGCCGCGCTCGGCGTACGAACGGTGGTTGCCGCTCCAGGCGGTGTGCACGGCCCAGACCTCGCCGTCGCGGAAGCCGAAGCCTTTGGTGCCGGTCATCAGCAGCAGGGTCGCGTCAGCGCCGGTGCGGCCGCGGCGGTTGTCGCGAATGTGCGCGCCCTGCGTGAATGCGTGCCGCTGGGGGTGGCGCTCACCGATGTGCCGGCCGGTCAGGTCGAGCAACTCGGTCGCCTCGGTCGGAACCGGTAGCGCGAGCACCAGCCCGTCGACCGTGTACGGCGTCTCGCCGGTGTTGGTGAGGTCCGCTTTGGCCCGCACGAGGCCGGAGTCGGTCAGTTCGATGGTGAGGCGGAGCTTGATGGCCGCGTCGGCGTCCTCGGCATCGACCTGCACGGTGTTGTCGGTCTGCGCGACGCTGGCCAGCCGGAAGCTCGCGGAGAAGTTCTGCCCGTCGCGGTGGCCGCTCAGGCCCGGCAGCCCGAACCAGCCCGCGGAGTACTCCGGCACGATCGCGACCGGAAGGTTGTCGTCGAGACCGTTGCCGTCCTGTACGGCCCCGGCCCCACGCCTCAGTTCCAGCAGAGCCCGCTCGTTCAGCTCACCCAGATCCGCGCCCCAGTGCAGCACGGACGGAAGAGTGGGACCCGAGCAGTCCAGCACCAAGCTGACTCCGGCAGCACGAAGCTGCAGCACCTCGATGTTCGACACTGTTGATTCACTCTGCTTTCTGATTGATTTCAGGACGGAACTATTTACCCCGTCGGCCCAGATGTCAATGCTTCACGAAGTTAAGTAAATACCCTAGGGCTCAGCCGGGATTCTTTACAACGAAGGAAGACCGCCGACCCACCGGACGGCGCGATCCCACCGCCTCTGGTGGGTTGACCCACCGGACGCCGCGACCCCACCGCCTCTGGTGGGTTGACCCACCGGACGCCGCGACCCCACCGCCTCTGGTGGGTTGACCCACCGGACGCCGCGACCCCACCGCCTCTGGT
>NZ_JBFAKS010000012.1:47555-202586 GCF_040655855.1 Kribbella sp. NPDC050281
GGGTTGACCCACCAGAGGGTGGGTTGGCCAGCGGCAGGCGGGTAGCCAACCCACCGTCTCGTGGGTCAACCCACGAGACGGTGCCGCGGGTCAGAGGTTGAGGAGCGCCTGGACCAGCAAGTCATGCAGTCCCGGCTCGGAGATCGGCCTGGACGACTCCGTTCCGCATCAGGTTGATACCGGTCAGCAACACCCGGGAACGTGTAGAGCAGCGGCTTCAGTCGCCCTTCCTGAGGAAGAACTCCCACTGGGTCTTGCCGAAGCGGAGCATCAGACGAGCGGACTTGGCCAAGTCGTGGGTGATGAGACCAGGTCGGAGTCGCGGGACGGGAAGCCGTACGGGTGTGCGCCGGAGACTGTTGCGAAGAGCAAGCGGTACGGCTGTTCCACCATGATGGTCCGCAGCTCGGTGTAGTCGAGCTGTCGCATGTCACGCCTCACCGAGGCTCCTCTTCCGAACTGACCGGAGCCAAGCGTCGACGCGGGCGACATCGGGCGTGGCCGGCAGAACCGTACGCTGCAAGGCTTTGTCGAGCTCCTCATGCAAGGCGAGGCGCCACCGCTCGACCTCGTTCCAGGACAGCTGACCCTGCTTGACCGCGAGCAGCCGGTCACGATCCGGGCCGACGTCAACGACGAGTCTTGCTTCGATCAACAGAGTGCGGGCCGCGAGCAACAACCGGATCAGGTGCATGACGTGCTTCCACTTCGGCGCACCGTCGCGACGAAAGTCCGCTTCCAGCTTCTTGAACTGACTCAGCACGTAACCGGAGTACGTCTGGTACACGAGCTGCGACAGGAAGGCTTGGCGGAGCTCGATCAACTCCTCCCCGAGCGGCGTCTGCCGGACAACCAGCGGGGAATGGAGCACCTCGAGGAGATTCGGGTTGGCCTTCAGCCCGAGCTCGCAGAACCGCTCGACCTCCCACGAGAACCACTCGTCCTCGGGTCCGTCGACGTGCGTCGGCGGCTTGGCCAGCGACCAGAACGACTCGGTCGGCGCGACGTAGACCCCGCGGGTATCAGTGTCCGACGTCTCGGTGTGCAACCCGAACGCCCTCGAACCGACGACCGCCGCGTAGATCGTGTGCTCCAGCACCAGCCGGTCGCCGTCCGGCTGATCCAACTCGATCGCCTCATCCTGGTACGCCGTACGCAGGCTCAACTGGTCCCGGCGCGCGACAGTCTCCCGGCCGTCGACGAGCCGCACGCTGTAGCGGCCGTCCGGGGTGATGCCGGCGACGCGGCCGGTCGCCCCGCGTTGCGCCTTACCGCCGTGGTCGTCCGGCGCCGCGACCCGGATCACCACCTGCGTCCCCACCGGTAACTGTGGCCCCTGGACTGACATGGCGCCCATGCTCCCCCACCACCAGATCACCTGAGCGCCAGGCCACCGGCTCCTATTGACAAATTTTTCTGTCAAGGAGAGATTGGGCGCATGCTGGGATACGTCGAGGAGCCGGAGAAGCTGCGTGTGGCGCTGTCGCCGATCCGGCGGCGGCTGCTCGAGCTGCTCCGCGAGCCGTCGTCGGCGACCCAGCTCGCCGCCACCCTGGGGCTCCCCCGGCAGCGGATGAACTACCACCTGCGCGAACTGGAGAAGGCCGGACTGATCGAGCTCGTCGAGGAGCGCCGGCGGCGCGGGTTCACCGAGCGGATCCTGCGCGCGAAGGCCGCGACGCTCGTGGTCGATCCGGCCGTGATGGGCCACGCGTTCACCGGGATCCAGGACCAGTTCGCCGCCGAGCACCTGGTGGACGTCGCCGCCGGCACGGTCCGGGACGTGGCCCGGATGCAGAGCGCCGCCGACGCCGACGGCAAGCGGCTGCTCACGTTCACGCTGGAGGCCGAGGTGCGGTTCGCCGAACCAGGCGACGTACATCGCTTCACCGATGCCCTGACCGAAGCGGTGCGCCGGACCATCGAAGAGTTCGACACTGAGAGCGGGCGGCCCTATCGCTTGATCGCCGGCGGCCACCCGGCTTCACGACGTACCGAAGGAGAAGAAGGATGAGCGAGGAGACACCGCGGATCGTGGTGACCGTGGCCGCGCCGGCCGAGGCGGTCTGGGACGCGCTGCGGAACAAGGACAAGATCCGGCACTGGCACGGCTGGGAGTACGAAGGGACCCAGGGCGGACTGGAGGAGGAGATCGACCTGATCTACTTCACCAAGGTCGACGACAGCCAGGTCGGGACGCTGATCCTCGGGGACGGCGACCGGTTCGTGGTCGAGCCGGCGGAGGGCGGGTCGCGGATCACGCTGACTCGCTCACCGCGCGGCGCGAATCCCGACTGGGAGGCGTACTACGACGACATCACCGAGGGCTGGACGACGTTCCTCAACCAGCTCAAGTTCGCGCTGGAGCAGCACCCGGACGACGAGCGGCGGACGCTGTTCTACGTCGGCACCGGCGCCGCCTCGCTGACCGGCGAACTGGGTGTCGACATCCGGCCGGCCGGCACGTCGTACGAGCTCGAGCTGATCGGCGAAGCGGTGAAGGGCGAGGTCCTGTACACCTCGGAGCACCAGGTCGGCCTGACAGTCGATGCCTGGGGCAACGGCCTGCTCGTGCTCAGCTACATCCCGCCGGGCGAGCTCAAGCCGGACGGCTCCGCGATGGCCATCCTCAGCCTGTACGGCGACGTCGACCGGGATGCGCTGGACGCGCGCTGGAAGAACTGGTGGGAGACGCACTACGTGCCGGCCAGTCTGCCCGGCACGTAACGACAGGAGGTGTCCTGGCCGTCACTGGGTCGTCAGGCGTGGCCGGCGGCGGGAACTGGCCAGAATTGGCGACACCTCCTGTCGATACGTCCCTGACACGGCGGTGACAGGGCGCAAACGTGCCAGCACTCTCGGTCTGTCTCTATCGGTTACTTCTGAGTACCTTTCTTGCCAGGCGGTCGCCGCCCCCGCGGCCGCCCTCCGGCGAGAGAGGTCTTCCGGTGAACATTCCGTCCCGCTCACTCGTGCGTCGAGTGTCCACGTTCCTCGTGCTCTCCATGACCGGGCTCTGCCTGGTCGCCACCCCGGCCCGGGCCGACGGTCCCGGCTCCGGGACGCCGTACGTCGTCACCCTCGGCGACTCCTACATCTCGGGCGAGGCCGGCCGCTGGGCCGGCAGCTCGAACAACTCCGAAGCACCGGCCGACGCGCTCGGTGCGCACGCCTACCACGACAACGCGAGTGGGACCGCCGAGCAGATCCCGCGGTGCCACCGCAGCAGCTCCGCCGAGGCATTCATCGGTAGTGGTGTCGCCGGACTGAACCTGGCCTGCTCCGGCGCCAGCACCGCGACCAGCACTGGTGACGAGTTCAAGCCAGGCATCGACTTCTACGACGACGGCGCCGGGCATCTCGGGCAGGCGAAGATGCTGCAGCAGTTCGCGGCCGGCCACAACGTGCGGCAGGTGGTCGTCTCGATCGGCGGCAACGACTTCAAGTTCGCGTCGATCGTCACCCAGTGCGTGACCGACTTCCTGCTGTCGCCGTCCTGGTTCCCGGACTACTGCAAGGACGACTCCTCGGTCGTCGCCAACTTCACCTCGGCCAACGTCACCGCCGTACGCGGGAAGATCGCGACCGCCTTCCAGAACGTGCGCACGGCGATGCGGAACGCCGGGTACGGCGACAACACGTGGACACTGCTGGTGCAGACGTACCCGTCGCCGCTTCCGGGCGGGAGCGGGTTCCGGTACGGGCAGAGCGGCTACACGCGGCAGAGCGTGGGCGGCTGCGGCTTCTGGAACGCGGACGCCGACTGGGCGAACAACACCGCGCTCGTGACCATCAACAACACCGTCCGGGCGGCGATCGGGCAATCCGGGCTCGGGAACATCCGCCTGCTCGAGCTCCAGTCCGCCTTCAACGGCCGGCGGTTGTGCGAGAGCTCGGTCGGTCTGTACGAGGAGGTCGGGCTGAGCTCGTGGACCCAGCCGACGGCGGTCGACAAGACCGAGTGGATCAACCAGATCCGCACGGTCACCACGGTCGGGTCCAATTACTTCATCCAGGAGAGCCTGCACCCGAACTACTGGGCCCAGCTCGCGCTCCGTTCCTGTGTCCGCCAGTCCTACACCCAGAACCGCGGCGGCACTTGCACCATCTCCGGCACCGGCCTGCTCAATGGTGAGCCCCGGATGACGCTCGGGTAGTGCTGTCGGTCACCTGGTACGGCGGCCCCTGGAGGTCGCCGTACCGGCGGTTGATTAGGCTCGGGACGTTGTGGGTGCTCTGGACCAGATGAGGGTGGTACAGGCAGAATCGCGCAGACGAGTCGGCTGCTTCGTGGGGTGTTAGGGCGTAGTGGAAATGGAACATGCGCTGTCGCTGGGCGATCAGCGCTGGGATCTGTCGGACGGTAGCGACTCGATCACCATCGGGCGTGCCTCCAACGCCGACATCCGGTTGACGGCGGACGACCAGATCTCCCGCATCCATGCCCGCCTCGCCCGCTCGGGCAGCACTTGGACCCTTATCGACGAGTCCCGCAACGGCACCGCCCTCAACGGCCGCCGCCTCGCCGCCCCCACACCCCTCACCGACAACGACCAAATCCAGATCGGCCGCTCGGCCCTGACCTTCCACGAAACCCGCTCCCAGGCTGCTGCCCAACCCGCGGAAGCCCCACCCGCCTCCTTCACCCCACCCGCGGAAGCTCCACCCACGTCGTTCTCCCCGCCTGAGCCCTCTCCAGCGGCGGCGTATCAGCCATCCGCAGACGGTCCTTACCCAGCAGGCGACGCCTACCCGGCCCCGGCGAACGAGCAGTACGCAGCACCCGCGGACGAGCAGTACGCCGCGTCCTCGGACCAGCAGGACGCGCCCGCGAACGAGCAGTACCGCGCGCCCGCGGACGATCGGTACGCCGCGCACCATCAGAACGTCGCGCCTGCGGAGCAGTACTCCGCGCCAGCAGGGGACTCGTATCGCGCACCTGCGGAGGACGCGTTCTCGGGGCAGGCAGACGGTGCGTACGCCGGGCCCGGCGAGGCGTCGTACAGGGAAGAGGACGCCTCGGCGTACCACCCCGACTCAGGCGAAGCTCCTGCGGCGGCACCTTCCGGACCCGCCGAGCGGCCGCAGGTTGCGGACCGGTTCTCTCTTGCGGAGCCACTCGCGCTCGGCGACCCCGCCGCCTACGCCCCGGTGACTCCCCCCTCCAGCCGCGCGGACCGAGGTGAGAACCCCTTCGCCCCGCCCGAGGCTGAACCCGACCCGAGCCCGTACGCACCCACAGCCAGCAACCAGCAGCCGAGCCCACTCGCACCACCCGAGCCAGACCAGAACGCGCGCCCGCTCAACCCCGCCCCCGCCGACCGAGGCCCCAGCCTCGCCGACCGCGGCCCGAGACCAGTCACTCCGGCCAACCGCAACCAGCAGCCAAGCCCTGTCACGCCTGACCCCGGCCCGGACCCGAGCGCGTACACGCCGGCCGAGGCCGACCGGGGCAAGAACCCCTTCGCCCCACCCGAGCCCGAGCAACCCGCAAGCCCCTTCGCCCCAGCAGACGGCGACCCCAGCGGTATCGCGCGCGCCGAGGGCGAGCCCAGCGGTTTCGCACCACGCGAAGGCGGGCAGGGCGTGAGCCCATTCGCGCCGGCCGAGCCTGAGCCAGGCGGCTTCGCACCACCCGAGAGCGCGCAGGGCGGGAGCCCGTTCGCCAAGGGTGAGCCGGACGGCTTCACACCACCCGAGAGCGCGCAGGACGGGAGCCCGTTCGCCAAGGGTGAGCCGGACGGCTTCACACCACCCGAAGGCGCGCAGGACGGGAGCCCGTTCTCCCCGGCTGAGGGTGAGCCGGGCGGGTTCGCGCCGGGCGAGGGTGAGCATGGGGGGAACCCCTTCGCGCTTGGTGAGGCTGAGCAGGGTGTGAGTCAGTTCGCTCGCGCCGACGGTGAGTACGAGCCGTCGGGTAGGGAGCGGGTTGATGAGGGGCTTGGTGGGGTTGCGGTTGGGCCTGGGGATTGGGGGGCGTATCCGTCGGCGGACAATCCCGAGCCGGCTCGGTCGCCGTGGGCTGGTGGGATGACCGTGCCGGTTCAGTTCGATCGGTCGCAGGCCAGCCGGAACGAGTCGGCCAGTTGGCCCGACACCGGTCGGGCCGAGGAGCAAGCAGGCGTCGCCCCACCAGCCGGCGGGGCGCAGACATCTCGCAGTGCAGCGGGAGCACGGCAGACATCGCGTACGGCGCAGCCTCGGCAGGCCTCACGTACGACGGACGCACGCGCAGCGCAGGCCAAGACGCGACGGCCCGCGGACCCCGATGAGGTCGGCAGGGTAAGGCTTGGTCGTGTACTCGCGGTGGCAGGCGCTCTCCTCGCACTCGGCCTCCTGATCAACCTCGTCGTCACCTTCTTCTCATCCGGCCCCGGCGATCCGCTCCGCTGGCTGGTACCGCCGGTCATCGCGCTCATCACCGCCATGGTCGTCGCCCTGATGGACGCACTCAGCGGGCAGGAACGCTCCCCCGGCCGCCTCAACGTCTCCGTGATCGTCGCGATCGTCGTCGTACTGCTCGGCGTCGGTGTCGGCGGGTTCGCGCTCACGGCGGCAGCCCAGTACGCCGCCGGCTACTTCACCGGCAAGGAGTCCGGCGAGGCCCGCCTGGTCAAGCCGGTCGGGAAGGCATTCGACGGCCTGACCGTCACCGTCGAGAACGTGACGTACACGAGCCACTTCACCCGTGTGCAACTCGCGGTCAAGAACGCCGGTGATCAGTCGGTCGCCCTGCCGCTCGACGGCAACGTCGCCCTCACCGGCCCGGAGGGCAACGCGATCCGCGCCGACGACTCCCGGAGCCAGTGGCCGGGCAGGTTCCCGTCCGGCGGCACCGAGCACGGCACGATCACGTTCACGGGCCACCTGCCGGACAACCTGACGACCGCGACGCTGACCCTCAAGTCCGGTGACGCCCCCGTCGCCGTCGGTATTGCCCTCAGCAACTGACAGCGGACCAAGCTGTTGCCCCAGGCAACTCAAAGAAATTCGCGTGCGCATTTACATCGATTATTGATACGGTTCCGGCATGGCGGCAGAGGTGGACGTCGAGCGGCTGACCACGGTCATCGAGGACTTCAATCCGATCTTCATCCGGTTACCCTCGGTGCGCAGGTTCAACTTCTCGACCCTGTCGGTCCTGCACACTCTGGCGCGCAACGGACCGCTCCGGCTGACCGACCTGCTGGCGACCGAGCAGCTCAAGCAGCCCGCGCTCACCAGCCTGGTCACGAAGCTCGAGCACGACGGCCTCCTGCAGCGCCGCCCCGACCCGAAGGACGGCCGCGCGATGCTGCTGTCGCTGACGCGCGCCGGCCGGCAGGTCGTACGGTCCCGCCATACAGAGCGGGTCAACAAGCTGTCCCGCTTGGTTGACCGACTGACCCCCGAGGAGCGCGACGTACTCGCGAGCTCCATCCATGTGCTGACCCGGCTGACCGAGATCGCCGCTGAGGAGCAACTATGACCGGCTTTCCCTTGGAGCCAACCCCGATCCACGTCCCGGACGACGTCCTCGACGACCTGCGCAACCGACTGACCGCGACAAAGTGGCCGCTCGACGCCGGGAACGACGACGGCTTTTACGGCGTACGTCGTACTCAACTGCAGGCACTGGTGGAGTACTGGGCCGACGGATTCGACTGGCGTGCCGCCGAGCGGGCGATCAACGCGTTCGAGCACTACCGCGTCGACGTGAACGGCGTACCCGTGCACTTCCTGCGCAAGCCCGGCGTCGGTCCGAACCCGGTTCCGTTGATCCTGAGCCACGGCTGGCCGTGGACGTTCTGGCACTGGTCGAAGGTGATCGGCCCGCTCGCGGACCCGGCGGCGTACGGCGGTGATCCGGCCGACGCGTTCGACGTGATCGTGCCGTCGCTGCCCGGCTTCGGGTTCTCGACACCGCTGACGAACCAGCCGGACATGAACTTCTGGAAGATCGCCGACGTCTGGCACGACCTGATGACCGGCGTCCTCGGCTACCCGAAGTACGCCGCCGCCGGCTGCGATGTCGGCGCGCTCGTCACCGGACAACTCGGTCACAAGTACGCCGATGAGCTCTACGGGATCCACATCGGTTCGGGCCTGAAACTCACGTTCTTCAACGGCGACCGCGGCTGGGACCTGAGCGGCGGCAATCCCATCCCCCCGAACCTGCCGCCCGCGATCCACGACCGGATCATCGAGCTGGAACGGCGGTTCGCGGCCCACCTGGCCACGCATGTCCTGGACCCGAGCACCCTCGGCTTCGGCCTCGCGGACTCACCGGCCGGCATGCTCGCGTGGATTCTCGAGCGGTGGCTGAGCTGGTCCGGCGGCGACAAGGCGTTCAGCGACGACGACCTGCTGACGCACGCCACGATCTACTGGGCCGGCAACGCCATCGACACCTCGATCCGCACCTACGCCAACAACAACCGCTACCCGTGGACGCCGTCGCACGACCGTACGCCGGCCATCGAAGCACCCACCGGCATCACCTTCGTCGGCTACGAGGACCCACCCGGCGTCAACACCCCCGCGGAACGCGTCCAGAACTTCCTGAACAGCGACCGCGCCGAGTGGTACAACCACGTCAACCTGACCGCCCACCCGGGCGGCGGCCACTTCATCCCCTGGGAACTCCCCACCGAGTGGACCGACGACCTCCGCCGCACGTTCCGCGACTATCGCTGAGCAACACCGAAGAAATCGGCCGGTCTAAGGGCTGGTCGGTGGGTTTGGGGGGCGGAGGAGCAGGACGCCGAGCACTACTAGCCAGATTGCCCACAGGTAGCTTCCGAGCAGGCCGCCGAGGTCCCAGACCGGGAAGCTGGGGATCGCGGTGGCGAGGATGTCGCCTTGGTTGGTGAAGTACAGGGCGCTGGCGAGCAGCCCGAGCCAGCCCGCCCATCTCGGCATCAGCTTGGTTCGCAAGATGATGATGCTGACGGTGATCGACCACACGATGCCCAGGAGTTGTCCCAGGTGTTCGCCGAGTAGCGCGCCGCCGTACTGATGCTGCGCGGTCCACGCCGCGGCAACCGCCGTACGCGTAGCTGTGTCTCCGTTGACGTAGGTGTCGGCCAGTGGCGGTACTACGAAGACCCAGCGCAGGAATCCGACCAGCGCCAGCAGCACAGACGCCGCGCCGGCCCAGGTGGCGACCCGCAGAGCCGCGTCGTCCCTGCGCTTCAGCGCGGTCGGCAGCAGCAAGATCGGTACGGCGAGGATCGCGTATGTCCATGCGACCGCGAACCACGTCCAGACCAGGCTCGTGCCGCCGTCGACGTACTCGGGCAACACCACATCCGCCGGTTGACGCAGGATGTCGGGCCAGTCGAACGTCATCGACAACACCGTCGCGGCCACCATGAAGGCCACGGTCGCCACGATGAAGGCGATCCCGGTGAACTTCCGTGTTGTGATATCTGATCGACGTCCTGGAACCGGCGCGATGTCGATCTGTTCCAGTTCCTCGTCGCGTTGATGACGTCGCTCGACCCTGTCCATGCCAATCGCCCCCTTGGCGCGGTCACGGCTCCGGACTGCCCGGGCGCCCCCCGACCCCACCGCTTTCAGGATGCGCGCCGGTTCCAGCGCTGTCCATGAGGCTTGTCCGGTTTCGCCGTGTGGTGGGTGGGCGTAGCTTCGAAGGAAGTCCTCGTGGAGGTTGACAACGTGACCGCAACCGACAGCACGCGAACTGGTGGTGTCGTGCGGGGATTCAGGTTCGGCCAGGGTTCGGACGCCGTCGTGGACGCGCTGGATGCCACCTTCCCGTCCGCCGGCCCGCGAGTCGCCGGCGGCCAGCCGTCCACCGGGGAAGTGAAGATCGAGACGACGCAGTGCGGACCGTTGGGCTCGGACCGATGGCACGTGGGTCTGGGTTTCGCGGTGGACACCGAGCCGTACAAGGAACCGCTCGTTGTCTGGTTCTCGCGGCCGGCCGTCGCGACCGTCCCGAGCGGGGAGTTGCGGGTGCCGGCCGGTGGCTCGCTGATGCGCGCGCCGGACGACCCGATGGCGCTCGAAGTCCCGCCGTTCGACTCGATCGGGACGCGCGTCAGCTACCGCAACCTCGAGGAGGCCGCCGAGTCGGCGCACGGCGTATCGCCTGATGACTTCTGGCTGGGCACCGGGCTGCCGCTCAACGCCCGGCTCAGCGGGTACTGGCAGTCGGTGAGCCACTACGTCCACCGCGTCCTGACCGCGGTACCTTCGTCCGCGGAGAGTCCGCTGGTCGCCCAGCAACTGCACACGCACGTCATCGCGTCGATGCTCGCGGTCTTCCCGAACGCGACGCTGCGGGTCTCGTACGTCGGTTCACCCGGGTGGGTGACTCCGGCATCGGTACAACGGGCCGTCGCCTACATCGATGCGCATGCCGCCGAACCGATCGGCGTCAACGACATCGCCGAGGCCGTCGGCACGAGTGCCCGTGCAGTCCAGTACGCCTTCCGCCGGCATCTGGAATGTACGCCGTTCGAGTACCTACGACAGGTCCGACTCGAACGCGCGCACCGCGACCTGCAGAAGACCGACCCCGCCAGCGGGGTCACTGTCCCCACGGTCGCCTACCGGTGGGGTTTCTCCGTCCCCCGATTCACCGCCTCATACCACGCCGCCTACGGTCGCAGCCCAGGCCGGACCCTCCAGGAGGGAAGCTGAGCTGCGATGTCAGTCGTCTTCGAAAGCACCACGATCGACGAGATCGAGGCTTTTCTGTCCGAGACGTACACGCGGGTGAACCTGTCCGGCCTCAACGGCGTACCGACCCGGACCCGCATCGCCCGGACCTTCCTGCCCGGCCTGACCAGCGACGAGTTCCAGCTCGGCGCGGACCTGTCCTACCGCGCCGATCCGCTCGACCGCTACCTCGTGTGCAGCCTTCGTTCCGGTGGAGTCGAGATTCCGGAGTACTCCGCTGGACCGGGCGACGTACTGCTCCTGCCTCCTGGAGAGCGCGGGCTCACGGGCAGGCTGCGGCACCCGCGTGAGCTCGTCCTCATGATCGATCCGACTGTCCTGCAGCGGGTCGCCGCCACCGCACTCGACGGGAGAAGGCCCGCGGCGCTCAGCTTCCACAGCCACCGACCGGCCACGACGGCGGCCCAGCGGCAACTGCGGGACGCGATCGACTACGTGCACACGCAGACACTCATCAACCCGGCGCTCGTCTCCGAACCCCTCATTTCCACGACCATCACGCAGTTCCTCGCCGCGATGGTCCTGGCCACGGTCCCCAACAACACCCGCACCGACCCCACCGCCGAGAACCGCCGCGACGCCCACCCGGCCACCCTCCGCCGAGCGATCAGCTACATCGAGGCCAACCCCCACCGCGACCTCACCATCGCCGACATCGCCACCGCCGCCGGCGTCACCAACCGCGCCATCCAACTCGCGTTCCGCCGGCACGTCGACACGACCCCGCTGGCCTACCTCCGCCAAGTCCGCCTCGCCCAGGCCCACGCCGACCTCCAGGCCGCCGACCCCACCCAGACCACCGTCACCGCCATCGCCGCCCACTGGGGCTTCCATCACCCCGGCCGCTTCGCCAACCAATACCGCAGCGCCTACGGCCAGTCCCCCAGCACCACCCTCAACACCTGAGAACACCCAGTACATGCACGATGGCCGGTCCCGAGGGACCGGCCATCGTGTAACTCTCAGGGGTGGAGGTGGCGGGAATCGAACCCGCGTCCTTCAGCGGTGTTTCAAGGCTTCTCCGGGCGCAGTCTGTTAGTCGTTTTCTCAGCCCCAGCGCTCTCACAGACACGTCGCTGACAGGCTCAGTCACTGTAAATGTCCCACACCAGCCCCGTGACCGGGCTAGTGCAGCAAGCTCCCTAAATGAGGCCAGGAGCCGGGGCGGGAGCATCCCCGGGCTGACCGCTTCTTTAAGTGCTCAGGCCGTCAGGCGGCGAGAGCGAAGCTACTGCGCTGAGAATTGGCAGTTATTGGTTTCCAGAGATCGTTAACGAGATAACCCTGGATCCTCGGCCCGCTTCCCTTGGAACAAACGTCCAAAGTCGAAACCGTTCACCCCCTGTTGAGTTGTCAAACTCCCACCGGTCCCGCAGGGCGGTGGAAGATCCACACTATCAAGTCCAACAGGCGACCCGCACCTGACATTCCCGTTACACACGGTCAGCGGCAGGCGACGCCTCGGGCGCGCGCAGGAAGATGACCGCCGCCCCCGCGACCATCAGCCCGGCCAGAGCGATCACCCACCCGACGGTCCATCGGAGCAGCAACGCCCCCACCGCCGCGCCGACCAGCATCGCGGCGATCGACCCCAGCCGGCGGTGAGGTTTCACCGAGCGGCCGTTGCCGAGCACACTGTCGGCTGCCAGCCCGGTCAGCGTCAGCGTCAGCACCGTCGTGGTCATGTCCCGCGGCGCCACATGCCGGACCGTCGCGTTCTGCAGCCCGAAGCACGCGGCCAGCGCCACGATCAGCACGTACGACGTCCCGCCCGACTCCTCGAGGACGCCGAGCCCGACGAGCAACGCGCACAGCCACAACACGACCGCCTGCGCCCCGAAAGCCGACGCCAACCACCGTCGGGGCCGTGACTCCATCGCCCGCGCAGCTCGCCCGCCGGCCAGGGAGCCGAGCACAAACCCGAGCACAGCCGCTATCGGCGGACCAAAGCTGAACCCCGACTCCGGCGACACCGCGAATCCGAGGAAGACGATGTTCCCGGTCATGTTCGCGACGAAGGTATGTCCGAGCTTCAGGTAGCTGACCGCGTCGATCAACCCAGTGGCCGCGGTCAGGCCCAGGAACGCTGTGACCTCCCACCGCGCCCCGACAGGAACAGCCATGCCTGCCAGGGTAGAGCCACTACTTGATCAGGCGCAGCGTGAACGGGTAGCGGAAGTTGGAGCCGACCGCGGTCGCGAGGCCGCCGATCCCGGTCAGGATGAACCACAGGATGCCGAGGATCGGGAACAGGAATCCGGTGAAGCCCTCCGTCACCCCCGTCATGATCCCCAGCAGCGCGAACGCCCCGAACGCACTCAGCTGGAAGTTCAGCGCCTCCACCGCGTGCTTGCGAACGCCCGGGTTCTTCTGGCCGGCCGTCGCCACCACGATCGCCGGGCCGACGAAGAACGTCGGGTACCCGAGCCAGTGCGCGACGGTCCCCATCCCCCGGCCATCGCCGGAGTACCGCTGCACAGGCGCCGGCCGGGTGAAGGCGGCGGGTGCGTACGTCGGGACGGGCCGGGACACGAGTCCGTCGAAGGTGCTGTTGAGTTCGGCACGGGTGCGGGCCTTCAGAGCCAGCTCCAGCCGGGTGTCGAACTCGGCGTGGTCCAGCCGGCCGTCGGCATACATTTCTTTCAGGATCTCGACGGCGCGGTCCCGTTGGGCCGGCGTCACCAGCAGGTCTGAAGTGGACATGCATCCACTCTGCGCGCCGGACGCCGTCCGCCCCATCGGGTGCAGCCCCCAGCCACCCCTGAGCCGACCCCAGGCAGCCCTCAGCCCGACCGGCCCGGCCCCTCAGTCGCGGCGGCGGGTGCGCTCCGAGAGGGCGCGCCGGGCCTCGCGATCGGCCTGGCGCTCGGCCAGCGCGTGCCGCTTGTCGTAGTCCTTCTTGCCTCGCCCGGTGGCGAGCTCGACCTTCGCGTATCCGTCCTTGAAGTACAGCGACAGCGGGATCAGCGAGACGCCCTGCTGCTCGACCGCCCTGATCAGCTTCTGCACCTCGTCCTTGTGCAGCAGCAGCTTGCGGGTGCGGCGCGGCTCGTGGTTGGTCCAGGTGCCGTGCTTGTACTCCGGGATGTGCATCCCCTGCAGCCACAACTCGCTACCGCGAACGGCGGCGAACGCGTCGACGAGGGAGGCCCGGCCCTGCCGCAGGGACTTCACCTCGGTCCCGGTCAGCACCAGCCCGGCCTCCACCACGTCCTCGATGTGGTAGTCGTGTCGCGCCTTCCGGTTCTGCGCGATCGGCTTCTGCTGGCCGGTCTGTTTCACCATCCGACCAGTATCGCAGGTAGCTCAGAGCCACTTCATCGGATTAACCACACGGCCGTCCTGGTAGACCATGAAGTGCAGATGGCAGCCGGTGGAGTATCCCGTGGTCCCGGCGTACCCGATGACCTCGCCCTTGCTGACGTGCTCGCCGACGCGCGCCTTGTACCGCGACAGGTGGTTGTAGACCGTGGTGATGGAGCTGCCGTCGATCACTCCATGCGATACGAACAGCCGGTTTCCGTAGCCACCGTTGTAGTACTTGTCCGTCACTCGTCCGCTCGCCGCCGCGCGGATCGGCGTACCGCAGGGGGCGCGGAAGTCCGTGCCGTCGTGCAGCTTCCAGTAGTGCAGGACAGGGTGGAACCGCATTCCGTACGGCGACGTGATGTAGCTGCTGACCGGGTAGCTCAGCCCGCCGTCGCCGGAGTCGTCCGGAATGCGCCGCGGCGGCCGCCCTTCCCTGCGAGCCTTCGCCCGCTCGGCCCTCTCCCGGGCCGCCTTCTTGCGGGCGGCCGCGGCCTTCTCGGCCTTCGCGCGGGCGATCAGGATCTGCTCGACCCGGCTACGCTCGGCGACAAGGGCGTTGTACTGCGCCTGTTCGGTGTTCTTCTCGCGCTCCGCCGCCTTGTACGCGACCAGCTTCACCTGGGCGACCGCGGCGGCCTCGGCCTTGTCGGCCGCGACCTGCTCGGTCAGCGCGGTGACCTGCTTGACCGTCCGGGCCGCTTCGGCTCGGGCCGCGGCCGCGGTCTTCTCGGCCAGGGCGACCTTGGCCCGGTTGTTCGCAAGCTGAGCCTGCGCGTTGTTCAGGTTCGTGATCGCGTTGCCCTGGATGCCGAACACGTTGCGCTGCACCTGCATCCCGGTGGCGATGTCGGCCGGCGACGCACCGCGCAGCGCGATCGTCAGCCCGACCAGGCCGGTCTGCTGCTGGTACGCCGATCTGACCGCGCGACCGGCCACGGCCCGCTTCTCGGTGATCAGCTGCTCGCCCGCCGCGACGTCGGCCACCGCCGACGTCAGCGCCTGCTCGGCGGCCCGGAGCTTGCTCGCGGCAACCACATCGGCGGCCTTCGCGGCCGCCAGTCGGCCTTGTGCGGCGGCGTACTTGACCTGGACGACCTTGTATTTCGCCTCGGCCTGGTTGTACGCGGCGACGGATTGGCCGAGCTGGTCGGACGCCTCTGCGAGATCGGCCTTCTGCGCACCGATCTGCGAGTCGAGCTGTTTCTTCTTGGCGGCTGGATCCGGCGGGTCCGCTTGGGCAGCCGGAACCGCCGCCAGGACTCCGGCGGACAGGGACAGGACAAGGCAGCATGCGGCAACGACCGTCTGCCGGCCCGGCGGTCTACTACGTGATCGCTGGTACGGCGTGGCGGTGGTGCCGGTGCTGTCGTCTCGCTTGATGCTCCCCCGCTGACGCGGGTTCGCACCGGGGAAGTGCGGGACCACAGGTCGACCCCTTGCTCTGGGTTGAGTTGTCGTGCGGTGATGCTGCTATTGCACGATAAGTCACCAGGGTCAGACTTTGAGGTATTTCCGGGTTGTCAGGAATGTCGGGACCACGGCGAGGATCAGTCCGACCACCACCATGATCAGCGTCGCCCGGAAGGTTTCCGCGGCGCCGACCCATTGCCAGACCCGGAATGTCTCCTCGGCCCGCTGCATGACGACGACGTACACGAAGACCCACAACGTGCCGCAGGCAAGGACCGCGCCGATCAAGGCGGCCAGCACCGCCTCCAGCAGGAACGGCAGCTGGATATAGAAGTTCGAGGCGCCGACCAGGCGCATGATGCCGATCTCCCGTCTCCGGGCGTACGCCGCCAATCGGATCGTGTTCGAGATCTGCATCAACGCGGCGACCAGCAGCAGTCCTGCGGCGACCAGAGCGCCGACTTGCAACCCGTTGAGTGCCTTGAACAACGGATCGAGGTACTGCCGGAGGTCCTGCACGGTATCGACGCCGGGTAAGCCATTGACCGCGCTGACGAGGTTCTGATAGCGCTGTGGATCCTTCAGTTTGACCCGGTAGGACTCCTGCATCTGGTCCTCGGTGACCGTGCTGACGATCGGCGAGTCCTTGTACAGCTTCTTGAACGACTCGAACGCTTCCTTCTTCGACTCGCCGAAGACTCCGTCCGGTGCGGTGTCCGGGTTCGACTCGATCACCTGGCGGATCCGGTTCTTCTGCTCCTGGGTCACCTCGGCGCCGGCGCAGCCACGGCCGCCGGAGTCCTTGGTGCACATGAAGACCGAGATCTGGATCTTGTCGTACCAGTTCCCCTTCATCAGGTCGACCTGCTCGCGCGCGAGCAGCGCGCTGCCGAACAGCGACAGCGACACCCAGATGGTGACGACGACCGCGATGGTCATCGAGAGGTTCCGCTTCAGGCCGATACCGAGGTCGGAGAGGATGTAGTTCAAGCGCATTCTTCAGTCAGTCCCTGTACTCAGGCAGCGGTCTCAGTGCTGATAGCCGTAGACGCCGCGCGACTCGTCACGGACGACATGACCGTTCTCCAGCTCGATCACGCGCTTGCGCATCTGGTCGACGATCGACACGTCATGGGTGGCCATCACGACCGTGGTCCCGGTCCGGTTGATCCGGTCGAGCAGCTTCATGATGCCGACCGACGTACCGGGGTCCAGGTTTCCGGTCGGCTCGTCGGCGATCAGGATCATCGGCCGGTTCACGAACGCGCGGGCGATCGCTACCCGCTGCTGCTCACCGCCGGACAGCTCGTCGGGGAGCCGGTCCTCCTTGCCGTCCAGGCCGACCAGCTCGAGCACCTCGGGAACCGTCTTGCGGATGTGCGACCGGGGCTTGCCGATCACCTGCAGCGCGAACGCGACGTTCTCCGCGACGGTCTTGTTCGGCAGCAGCCGGAAGTCCTGGAAGACGGTGCCGATCTGGCGGCGCATCTGCGGGATCCGCCAGCTGGCCAGCCGGTTCAGGTCCTTGCCGGCCACCATGATGTGACCCCTGGTCGTCCGGTGCTCGCGCAGGACCAGACGAAGGAACGTCGACTTGCCGGACCCGGAGGTGCCGACCAGGAAGACGAACTCGCCTTTCTCGATCTCGACGTTGACGTTCAGCAGAGCGGCCTTGGACTGGCCCTCGTACGTCTTGGACACATTCTCGAAGCGGATCACGGGTCTATCCGGCCGTGGTCGGGAACAGGGAGCGACGCAACGGTAACCACCAAGGCACCGTACGCCACCGGAGCGGCCGTCGATCAGTGTAGGTGGTTCCGGGCGTGCCGCCGACCAGGCGTGCCGCTCCGAACGGGTGCGTCCGATAGACGGTGTACGACGTCAATCGTTGTACTGCGGCGAACCAGCGCCGGACCGAACTCTCAGGCGGGGGCCGGTGACGCGCCGTTGCCGTTGTCCGGGCGGGCACCCGCGATGCGGGCCACTCCCGGTTCGGGTTTCCGGCCGGCCCTGCGCGCGGCCTCCACGTGCAGGCGGGCCAACTCGACGGCCTGACGGGAGACCCTGACCGTCTTCTTCTCAGCCATGCTCCTCGTCTCCCTCGACGACGTCGATATCAGCATCCGCAATATCAGCGTACGCGGCCGGGCCGACCCGGTCGATCGCAACGGAGGCGGTCAGCGCGGCGACCAGATCGTAGTCCTCGGCCTGTAACAGTTCCGACCGCATCAGCGAACGCAGCGTCACGACGCCGGCGTCCGTCCCCGCCTCGTCGCCCTCGAGGATCTGCTCGACCGCCCACCGGACCATCCGCATCGTCTCCTCGCGGTGCCGCCAGACATCGAGCTCACGATCCGACTTCCGGGTCAGGTACGAACCCAGAAACACACCGCCGAGCGCCAGCAGCGGGCTCATCACGGTCATCACCACACCCACGACCGAGATCCAGGTCGGAATCATGGACACACCCCGCCACTCACAAACGTCCTCCCAAACCCGTGGTGATGACCGGTCGATGATGCTACGAAGGAGCATTCCACCTGGCACGGACAGAACCGCGCCGGCAACCAGCGACCGACCAAGGATGACAAGGAGCAGTGTCACCGTGACCAACGAACCCGACGCGTACGACGTGTTCGTGCAAGGCACGGTGTTCCTCGACATCGTGCTCACCGGCCTGGAGTCCGCGCCGACCACCGGGACCGAGATCTTCGCCGAGGGGATGGGCTCCTGCCCGGGCGGGGTGGCGAACTTCGCCATCGCGGCCGCCCGCCTCGGTCTGAAGAGCGGTCTCGCGGCCGTCTTCGGCGACGACGTGTACGCCGACTTCTGCTGGCGGACACTGGCCGACCAGGAGGGCGTGGACCTGTCCCACTCCCGCCGGATCGGCCACTGGCACTCCCCGGTCACCGTCTCGATGTCGATCGACCGGGACCGCGCGATGGTCACCCACTCCCACGAGGCCCCGGGCGACCCGAGCAAACTGGTCGGCCCGGGCCTGAACACCCGGTCCGCGATCGTGCCGGTCGCCGACGAGCTGCCCGGCTGGACCGTCGAGGCGCGAGAGTCCGGAGCGCTGCTGTTCGGCGACGTCGGCTGGGACCCGACCGACGAGTGGTCCCCGGCTGTGCTCGACGTACTGGAGGGTTTCCACGCGTTCACGCCGAACGCGGGCGAGGCGATGGCCTACACCCGCACCGACACGCCGAAGGCCGCGCTGCACAAGTTGGCCGATCGAGTCCCGCTCGCGGTGGTCACCAACGGTGCGGACGGCGTACTCGCGATCGACTCCACCACGGGCGAGGAGGAGCAGGTCCCGGCACTACCGGTCCGGTCCTACGACCCGACCGGCGCGGGCGACGTCTTCCTGGCGTCACTGGTCCTCGGCACCCTCCGCGGCTGGCCGCTGGCCCACCGCCTCGCCTTCGGCAACCTGTGCGCGGGCCTGTCCGTCCAGCACTTCGGCGGGTCGCTCGCGGCCCCCGGCTGGGGAGACATCATCGACTGGGTCCGCGACCACAGCCGGCACCGTCCCGGAGGCGTCGACCCCGACATCCTGCAGCACTACACCTTCATCGGCGACGTCCTCCCCGAGGGCCCGGTCCCGATCGTCCGCCGGGCGTCGGCCACCATCGCCCGCCTGTCCGACGCCTGACCGCCAGACCGTCGCGGCGACGACCGCCAGCAGTACGCCGCCGGCCAGGAACCCCTGGGTCGGCGACGCCCGGTCGATCGCCAGCCCGGCAAGCACCGAGCCGGCCGAGCTGCCGAGATTGTTGGCCGTGTTGATCCATGTACTCGCCTCGGTGCGCTGGTGCGCCGGCGTGACGTCGTCCGCCGCCAGGTAGGCGACCACGAACAGTGGAGCCACCGCGAGCCCGGCGACCGCCATCACGACCCCGAGGACGACGAGGTTGGGTGCAAGCGACGCGGCCGATAGTCCGATCGCAAGTACGCCGATCAGCCCGGCAAGGTGAATCGGCCAGGACCGGGTGTGTTTCCGGCGCGCCCAGAGGAGTCCGCCGACGACGCTGCCGAGACCAATGCCCGCCTCGACGTACCCGGCCGCGCCGGGGTTGCCGGCCCGTTGAGCGACACCGGCCACGCAGAGATAGGCGATGCTGACGCCGGACGCGGTGACCATGATGACGAGCAGGATCCGCCGCAGCGGCCGAATCGTGAGCGGCCCCAACGGGTGGCGGTTCGGCGGCGCCGCGGTTGTATGGGTCGTGACCGGGCTCGTGACCATCAGGATGGTCCCCGCGATCATCAGGACGGCGCAACAGGTGAGCGCCGACCGGGCGGATGCGACGCTGATCAGTACGCCGGCGAGCAGCGGACCGCCCAGATACAGCGATTCTTCGCACACGGCGTCCAGCGCATAGGCCCGTTCCTTCAGGTCCGAGCCGTCGGTGAGCAGCCGCCAGTTCGACCGCATCGACGGTCCCAACGGTGGTGCGAGGAGTCCCGCCGTACCGACCAGCAGCAGTACGACGCTGTCCGCCGTACGAGTCGATGCGACGAGAGCGACGGATGAGCCCGCGGCCAGCAGGGGAAGGACGCGACGCTGGCTGAAACGGTCGACGAGACGGGCTTTGTAGGGCATCGACAACGATGCGAGACCGAACAACGCGACCGCCGTCCCGGCGGTCGCGAACGAATCGGTGGACTGCTGGACAGTGAACAGCAGGGACAACGGGAGCAGACCGTACGCCAGCCGCCCGAACAACGCCGGCACGAACGTGCGCAACGCGAACGGCAGCAAGACAACATCACGGTAGCTCCCGGCACGAGAAGTGCCGGACATGAATTCGCTCCTAGAGATCCGAACAAACTGGGCTCAACCGCGCCATCCAGCGCAGGAACCCTCCCTAGTCACGAGAAGAAAACATGCGGCGAGCGTACCTCAGTCGAGCGTTCCACGCGGAGACACCCAGAGGTGGGGCTGGCCTGTGACGGCCGAGATGTGTTCGAAGTCGGCGTCGTAGTGCAGGATCACAGCGCCGTGCTGCTCGGCGACCGCTGCGGTCAGGAGGTCGATCACCCCAGCCGCTCGGTGATGGCCACGGGCAGCCATCCGGACCTGCACCTCCCGGGCACGCTCGGCGATCGCCTCGCTGATCGGCAGATTGACGTACAGCGATCGCCGGCGTTCGCCGATCGTCTTCACGCCGGTGTGATCACGTCCCGAATAGCCGGCTTCGAGATCGACGGTGACACAGGTCGCCGCGGCACGGTCGACGATCAGCCCGGCGATGATCGATCGCACCGCCGGATGCCGGGCCCGCGCCTGCGCCGACGTGTCGATCAGGTAGAGCTTGCCGACCGACGTGACCGTGCTCAACGACGCGCCTCACGCATGATGTCGGGGTCGGCGATGTCCGGCCCGGCACCGAGCGCGAACGGGTCGTCCAGGAGCGCCTCGATCCGCTCGCGCCGCCTGGCCACGAACTCCAGTGCGGCGTTGACCGTGTCCTTCTTCGTCACTGTCCCCAGCTCCTTCGCGGCCAGCGCCAACGCCTCGTCGTCCAGGTCGATCATCGTCTTCATATATACGACGGTATGTCGCCGTATATATACCTGGATATCCTCTGGCTCGCAAAGTCATCGGATCGTTGCCACTGCCTGCTGGGTGGAATTGCCCGTGTCCGACCCAACCCCAGTCATAGGGTCTTGGGTGGTGCGCGGGCTGTGGGACTGCGCTGGATGGAGGACGCGTGATGGTGGGTACTGGGATCGGTAGGCGGCGGGTGCTGGCGGCGGGTGGTGGGTTGGCGGCTTTGGCTGTGGCTGGGTGTAGGTCCGACTCGGGGCGGCCGGAGACCGGGTCCGGCGGGTCGAAGCCGGCGTTGGCGCAGTGGTATCACCAGTACGGCGAGGCCGGGACCCAGCAGGCGGTCGAGAGGTACGCGAAGGAGTACCCGGACGCGACGGTCGGCATCCAGTGGTCGCCGGGCGACTACGACAAGAAGACCGCTACCGCGTTGCTGACCGACCAGGGTCCGGACGTCTTCGAGTACGTCAACGGTCCGACGATCGACATGATCAAGGCCGGTCAGGTAGTCGAGTTGACCGACCTGCTCGGCGACACCTGGCGCGACTTCACTCCGTCGCTGATCGCCCGGATGTCCTACCAGGACAGGCTTTACGCGATCCCGCAGGTCACCGACATGCAGCTGCTCGTCTACCGCAAGAGCCTGCTCAGCGCGGCCGGTCTTCAGCCGCCGCAGACGGTCGACGAGCTGCTCGCGGCCGCGAAGGCGCTGACCACGGACAAGGTGAAGGGCCTGTTCGTCGGCAACGACGGCGGCGTCGGCGTGCTCGGCGGACCGGCGCTCTGGTCGGCCGGCCTGGACTACCTGACCGACGACAACCAGTTCGGCTTCGACGACCCGGCCGCGGCTGAGTCGCTGCGCAAGCTGCGCGAGTTGTTCACCTCGAAGACTCTGTTGCTCGGGGCACCGACCGACTGGTCCGACCCGTCCGCGTTCACCCAGGGGCTGACCGCGATGCAGTTCACCGGCCTGTGGACGTTGCCGGTGATCGAGAAGGCGTTCCCGGACGACTACGGCGTACTGCCGTGGCCGAAGCTGAACGCCGGCACCGGCAAGCCGAGCGTCCCGGTCGGCGCGTACGGGTCGTGCGTCAACGCGAAGTCGAAGAACGTCGACGCGGCGAAGAAGTTCGTCCAGTGGCTGTGGGTCGGCCAGACCGACAAGCAGCTCGACTTCGCCCAGTCGTACGGCTTCCACATCCCGGCCCGCAAGAGCCTGGCCGCGAAGGCGGAGAAGCTGAAGTCCGGCCCGGCCGCCGACGCGGTCACGTTCGTCAACGAGAACGGGCACGCCCAGACCCCGATCCTGTGGTCGCCCAAGTCCAGTTCGGCGTACTCCGATGCGCTCAACCGGATCATCCGCAGCGGATCCGATCCGGCCACCGAGATCAAGGCCGTCAAGGCCGTGGTGAACGCGGAACTCAAGCGCATCACCGGCTGACCGGATGGCAGAGTGGGTGCATGATCACCGTGCACCCACTCACCGATGACGACCGCGAGCTGATCGAGCTGGCCCGCCGGACCGTGGACGCGAACACCGACGGACCGGACGGCGTCTACACGATGGGCGCCGCCGTGCGCGGTGTGGACGGACGGATGTACGCCGGCATCAACCTGTACCACTTCACCGGCGGGCCGTGCGCCGAGTTGGTGGCGCTCGGCCGAGCCCGGGCCGACGGCGCGCGCGAGCTCACCACGATCGTGGCCGTAGGCAACGAAGGCCGTGGCGTCGTCGGCCCGTGCGGCCGCGACCGGCAGGTCCTGGTCGACTACCACCCAGGCATCCGCGTCATCCTGCCGACTGCCGAGGGCGTCGGCTCGGTCCTGGCCACCGACCTCCTCCCGGGTGCCTACCGCTGGACACCGAACCCCTGATCCACGCCGGATGGCTCCGAGCGCCGGAGCCATCCGGAACGGGATCAGTGATGCAGCTTGTAGGCCTGGTCGATCTCCTGGTCGACCGTGTTGCCCTGGCTGTCGGCGGCGGTGGTTCGCACCGACACCGTCTGCGCGTCCGCCGGGGTGCTGATCTCGGCGACGTACCGGTTGAGGCCGGTCGCGCGGACCTTGGCCGGCTGCCAGGTCGTGCCGTCGTCGGTTGACGTCTGCAAGCCGACGGTGGTCAGCGGGCCGACCTTTGCTCCGAGCAACGGTTTGAGCTCGAAGGGCAGCATGTGTGTCGCACCGGTCTCGACAGCTGGCCGGTAGCCGACGGTCCACAGTGGCAGAGCGGTCTTGGTGGCCGTCGTACCCGACCTGAACCGCCACGAGCTGATGGTCCTGGTGGACACTCCGAGCGATGACCCCACGGTCACCAGGTCCAGCTTGTACGCCGCGTCGTCCGGCGAGACGTCGACCGTCGCGGTCCCGTCGTTCGGCACCTTGACGCGGGTGCCTCCGTCGGAGCTGACCGTGAAGGTACCGGTCCTGCGCGCGACATGTCCGGACCCATCGGCACCCGCAGCCGACAGCGTGAGGACGTCACCCGCCCGCGAGAGGTCGGTCTGGTTGACGGCGTCGAAGGACTGGAACTGCAGCAGCCGAGCGTCGGCAGCGACCGGCGTCACGACCGTGTCGCCCCACTGACTGGGACACGTCCGCCCGGCCTGGCAGGTGACGGCAGACTGCGTGAAGCCGAGCCGGTCGCTGCCCGAGTACCGGACCTGGGGCTGCCAGCGAAAGTCGTCGGCCACGGTCACCCGGATGGTCGGTGTGGCCGGGAGCTTGGTGTACCGGTAGGTCTCGCCGAAGTCGATGCCGATCCTCGGCGAGATCCGCCAGGCGAACCACGCTGCGGTCGTCTCCGCGGCGCCCGCAGTGATCGACGGCCGCAGCGTGGCCAGCTCGCTGTCGCGAACGGCCTTGGTGAAGCCGTCGAAGTATCCGTCGAGCTTCGACCAGTTCAGGTGGTACACCACCGGGCTGTCGATGTATTCACCGTCCGAGGTGGGTGTGCCGACGCCGAACTCGCTGTGCAGGGTGCTGGTCAGTCCGGGCACCGTCGGACCGATCTGACCGACGAACAGGGCCGGATCACCGGTGCCACCGATGCCGCCGCCACGGTTGAACAACGGCGTCACCAGTTCGAAGGCGGCGATGGTGAATCCGTTGCCGGCCCGCTGATCCTGGACCGAGATGTTGACCGGCTTCGCCTGCCGGGCATCGAACGTGATCGTGCGATCAGCCGTCACATCGAGCTGCGGCAGGATCAGATCGGTCGATTCCTTGCTGTCGGTGTAGACGCCGAAGACGGACTCCAGCAGGTAGCGCCCCTTGGGGACCCGCACCTTGTACTCGCTGCCGTCACCCCCCAAGAACTCCTGCGAGTTGTCGTGCCCTTCGGTCGCGTCGCGATCAACGAGGAAGTCGTAGTAACCCGATGTCTGCGCGCCGGTCCGGTCGAGGTGACGGACGGTCAGGTCGTAGCTCTCCACCTCACGCTGTACGGCGAGAGTGGTGGTGAGCGTGTCACCGGAGGCGAGTCGCGCCGTGAGCCGACCGGTGTACTGCCCGTCGGGCCCGGTGTGGTTGGTGTTCGAGGTGACGACGACCGCAGCGGTGCCATGTGCCGGAACGGTTAGCGACGACGCGCTCAACTGCACCGCAGACTCGGGCGCCGGTGTGCCGTCGGGCGCCGTCAGCTCGGCCTCGAGCGCGAGCGGGACCGGCTGGTCGCCGTCGTTGGTGTAGGTGACCGTCTTGTCCTGCGGAGTGTCGTCGGTGTGCGGCCAGCGCTGCACGTCGTACTCGATCGCGTCGGTGCTCGGCACCACCTGCAGGTTGACCCTGGTTGGGGCAGCGGGCGGCGCGGTGCGCCCGTCGTCAAGCCAGATCTTGCCGACGGGCGCTGCGGACCGGTGGGTGCCGGCCAGTTCGGCGTACAGGTCGGCGGCCTTGGCCTTCGAGACCCGGACCGCCGCCGGCCCGGAGGAGGTGACGACCAGCGGAAGGCCGTCGTCGTAGCTGAGCATCTGGCGCAGGTCGAACAGCCGCCGGTCGAGCCGATCGTCGGCGATCAACCGGCCGGCGTCGGACGGTACGACGAAGACGGCGCCGGGGGTCCGGTGGATCGAGAAGTGAACCTTCTCCCGGCCCGGGCCGGGAACGAACCGGACCTGGCGCAGATCCGGGGAGGTCTGAACTCGGTCACCCGTAATCAGGGTGACGGCGCGCTCGAGCCCGGCCGGCTGGACGGCCGGAGGCGGCGCGGCAGCGGATGGGGAGGACAGACCGATGGCTGCGACCAGTAACGTCACAGCCATCGGCACGGGTGATCGGCGGAAAGCTCTCATACCCAGCTTCTGTCCGATCCGGCCCGAGCATTACAGCCCGCGGCGCGCTCAGCTGGGATTCAGCCGGACCTCGCCCTCGCGGAACCACCAGGTGATGGCCTCGGCGGTCAGGATGCCGGCGCGGACGGCGGGATCGTCGGCTGCGTGGCGGCGGGCCTCCTCGATGCCGACGCGGTAGAGGCACAGCCCGCGCAGCGTCTCGTCGTCGTGATCGCGGAAGGGGCCCGCAGCACCCATCACGCCCTCCTTGCGCCGCGCGTCGAGGAAGGCGAGATGCGCGTCCTGGATCCGGTCCTGCTCGTCCTCGGGCAGGACCGGCGGGTCTGCGGGACGCCGGAGCAGGACGAGCGTGAGGCTCTCCATCCCGGGCCGCGGCGGCGTACTCACGCCTGCGCCACTCGCTCGGAGAGCATGAACGTGTTGCCGTCCGGGTCGTAGAAGGTGGCGAGGCGGACCTCGTCCGCGACCAGCCGCGTCTCACCGTCGAAGCGTGTCCCGTGCGATTCGAGGTGCTCCCGCGCCTTGTCGATGTCCCGTACGCCGAAGGTGACGACGACCCCGCCATCCGTCTTCGGGTCCTCGACCTGCCCGATCCCGATCGAGATCCCTGGCAGCGGCGTACTCAGCTCGGCCCACCCCCAGGTGTCCAGCCGGTGCACGACCTCGAAGCCCAGCGCCTGCTGGTACCAGCGCAGCGACCGCTCCAGGTCGACGACGTCCAGGGCGCAGACCGCGCGCCCGTCGTACTCGATCCCGCTCATAGTCCTGTTTTTATACTAGGCTTACTTTCGTGTCAACGCTCTCCCGCCTGCTGCACCTCCGCTGGGCCGTCCCGGTGCTCGCCGAACTGCACCGCGGGCAGGGCGGACGTTTTGTGAACCTCACTCACACGCTCGGCGTCAGCCGGGAGTCACTGCGCCGTACGCTCGCCTTCCTCACAGACACGGGCCTGATCGAGCGCAACCCGGGTCACGGGCACCCGCTGAGGCCGGAGTACCTGCTCACGATCGAGGGCGAGCGACTCGGCGACCCATCCGTCGCGCTGACCGATCTGCTCGTCGAGCTCGAACTGGAGGACGTCGGCCTGCGGAAGTGGTCGCTGCCGATCCTGGCCGCGCTCAACCGGGAGTGCCGGTACTCCGAACTGCGCGCGGCCCTCCCCGGCATGTCGAACCGCGCCCTCGCCCTGGCCCTCAAGGACCTCGCGACCGCCGGCCTCGTCTCCAGGACCGTGACGACCGACTACCCGCCCGCGACGCTGTACGGCGCGACCGGCACCGGCGGCCGCCTGGCCCTAGCAGCGGAACGGCTTCAGAACGCCGGGATGACGTCCTTGCCGTAGGCCGCGAGCGTCTCTTCCTTCCCGTCGTGCTGCAGGTACACCGCGAACTGGTCGACGCCGAGCGCCTTCAGCTCGGTCAGCCGGGCGAGGTGGCGGTCAACCGGGCCGAGGATGCAGAAGCGGTCGACCACCTCGTCCGGGACGAAGGCGGTGTGGGTGTTGCCGGCCCGCCCGTGCTCGGCGTAGTCGTAGTCTTTCCGGCCCTCGATGTAGTCGGTCAGCGCCTTCGGCACCGCGCCCGACGTGCCGTAGCGGCCGACGATGTCGGCCACATGGTTGCCGACCATCCCGCCGAACCAGCGGGTCTGTTCGCGCTGGTGCTCCAGGTCGTCCCCGACGTACGCCGGTGCCGCGACGCAGAACTTGATGGCCGCGGGATCACGGCCGGCCTCCTCGGCGGAACGTCGTACCGCCGTGATCATCCACTCCGCGATGTCGGGGTCGGCGAGCTGCAGGATGTAGCCGTCGCCGACCTCACCGGTCGCGGCCAGCGCTTTCGGCCCGTACGCCGCGACCCACACGTCCAGCGCGCCCTTGTCGACCCAGGCGAACTTCAGCTGCTGGCCGCGATACTCGACCGTCTCGCCGCGGGCCAGCGCGCGGACCACCCGGACGCACTCCTTCATCTGGTCGATCGTGCCGGGCTTCGCGCCGAGCGTGCGCAGGGCGGAGTCGCCGCGGCCGATCCCGCAGATCGTCCGGTTGCCGAACATCTCGTTCAGCGTGGCGAACTGGGACGCGATCACGGTCCAGTCCCGGGTGCCCGGGTTGGTCACCATCGGGCCGACGATCACCCGCTGCGTCGCGGCCAGGATCTGGCTGTAGATGACGAACGGCTCCTGCCAGAGCAGGTGCGAGTCGAAGGTCCAGACGTAGCCGAACCCCGCGTCCTCCGCCTTGCGCGCCAGCTCCACGACCGCGGACGCCGGCGGATCACACTGGAACACCACTCCGAAGTCCACGGTCTTCCCCCCTTGTTCTACTGCAGGTACGACGACAGGCCGCGCCGCAGGAACTTCCCCCGGCCCTTCCGGCCATGGTAGTTGCCGTCGGCCACGATCACCTCGCCGCGCGAGATCACCGTGCCCACCCGGCCCTGGATCTCGACTCCTTCGTACGCCGAGTAGTCCATGTTCATGTGGTGCGTGTCGACGCTGATCCGGGTGGTCGCGTTCGGGTCGTAGACGACCAGGTCGGCGTCCGAGCCGGGTGCGACGATGCCCTTCTGCGGATACAGCCCGAACATCCGGGCCGGCGTCGTCGCGATCGTCTCGACCCAGCGCTCCAGCGACAGCTGCCCGTCCACCACCCCTTGGTAGATCAGGTCGACCCGGTGCTCGACGCCGCCGATCCCGTTCGGGATCTTGGAGAAGTCGCCGACGCCGAGCTCCTTCTGGTCCTTCATGCAGAACGGGCAGTGATCGGTCGACACGATCGCCAGATCGTTGCTCCGCAACCCTTTCCACAGGTCCTTCGCGTGCGACTCGTGCTTGCTGCGCAGCGGAGTCGAGCAGACCCACTTCGCGCCCTCGAAACCGGGCGCACCGAGCTGGTCCTCGAGGGTGAGGTACAGGTACTGCGGGCAGGTCTCGGCGAACACGTTCCGGCCCGCGTCGCGGGCGGTGGCGACCGCTTCCAAGGCTCCGCTCGCGGACAGGTGAACGATGTACAGCGGACAGTCCTTCGCCACCTCGGCCAGCGCGATCGCGCGGCTGGTCGCCTCGGTCTCGAGCGCGGCCGGGCGGGTGATGCCGTGGTAGATCGGGTCGGTCTCGCCGCGGGCCAGTGCCTGCTGCACGAGTACGTCGATCGCGATGCCGTTCTCCGCGTGCATCATGATCATCGCGCCGTTCTCCCGCGCGGTCTGCATCGCCCGCAGGATCTGGCCGTCGTCGGAGTAGAAGACCCCGGGGTAGGCCATGAACAGCTTGAAACTGGTGATGCCCTCGTCGGCGACCAGTTGGTCCATCGCCTTCAGGGCGTCGGTGTCGACGCCGCCGAGGATCATGTGGAACGCGTAGTCGATGTGACAGTTGCCGTCGGCCTTCGCGTGCCAGGCGGCCAGGCCGTCCTGGACGACCTCACCGGTCCGCTGGACGGCGAAGTCGATGATCGTCGTGGTCCCGCCCCAGGCCGCTGCCCGGGTCCCGGTGTCGAAGGTGTCACTGGCCGCCGTACCGCCGAACGGGAGCTCCATGTGGGTGTGCGCGTCGATCCCGCCCGGGATCACGTACTTGCCGGAGGCATCGATCACTTCGTCCGGAGTGATCGACTGGCTGAACGACGGATCCAGCAGGGCAACGATCTTCTCGCCCTGGACCAGGACGTCCGCAACCTGCGTCCCGGTCGGCCCGACGACGGTCCCACCCTTGACCAGCAACGTCATGCCGGATTCTCCTTCGAGACGGTTCGTCCTACGGTTTGGTCAGGTCGCCGTACGCGTCCGGGCGGCGGTCGCGGTAGAACTGCCAGCGGTCGCGGACCGTGTCCAGCAGGTTCAGGTCCAGGTCCCGGACGATCAGTTCCGGATCGTGGTCGTGCCCGACGTCCCCGACGAACTTGCCCTCGGGGTCGACGAAGTACGACGTACCGTAGAAGTCGTTGTCACCGAAGTCGGACTCGATGCCGACCCGGTTGATCGCGCCGATGAAGTACTCGTTGGCGACCGCGCTCGCCGGCTGCTCGAGCTTCCACAGGTACGCCGACAGTCCCCTGCTGGTCGCGGACGGGTTGAACACGATCTTCGCCCCGGCCAGCCCGAGCGCGCGCCAGCCCTCCGGGAAGTGCCGGTCGTAGCAGATGTACACGCCGATCCGGCCGACCGCGGTGTCGAAGATCGGATAGCCGAGGTTCCCGGGCCGGAAGTAGAATTTCTCCCAGAACCCCTTCACCTGCGGAATGTGGTTCTTCCGGTACTTGCCCAGGTATTTGCCGTCGGCATCGATCACGGCCGCGGTGTTGTAGAGCACCCCCGGCTGCTCCTGCTCGTAGACCGGCAGCACCATGACCATGCCGAGTTCCTTGGCCAGCGCGGCGAACCGCTCGGTCGTCGGCCCCGGCACGGACTCGGCGTACTCGTAGAACTTGGGATCCTGCAACTGGCAGAAGTACGGCCCGTAGAACAACTCCTGGAAGCACAACACGCGCACCCCGGCCGCAGCCGCCTGCCGCGCGTACTCCTCGTGGGCCTTGATCATGGACTCCTTGTCACCGGTCCACGACGCCTGCACCAACCCAGCCCTGACAACCTCCGCCACCAGAACCTCCCCAACTAGCCGAGCACCCATGCTCCATCCGCGCCACCACAACCGTCAACGGATGCAGAAGTCGGGCCCTCAGATCGTGACGGTGCGGGACGCTTCGGCGACGACCTGCCCGGCGACTGTGGCATGGCTGGGCGGGAGGTGAGTGGTGTAGAGGTGGGAGCCCGCGCCCTGGATGATGTGGAGGTCGCGGGACAGGTAGGCGGTCAGTTGGGTGACGGCTGAGCCTGTTGCCTCGTCCTCCCGGACGCCCATGGCGGGTGCGAAGGCGCGGGCCCGGATCAGGCCGCGGGATTCGTCCAGCCAGGCCCAGAGATACGAGTGGCCGGCGGTGTACGCCGCTGGGTCGGCGGCCAGGACAGCCTCGGCGGACTCGAGTTCCCGCCAGTCCCAGTCGCTTCCCCAGGCGGTGTCCGCTCGTACGGCGAACAGATCGCCCTGCCGCGTGACGGCGATGTCACCGACAGGCACTCGCAACGTCTCTACGGAGTGTCCCTGGGAGTGGAGCCACCACGAGACGCCGACGGTCGGGTGTCCCGCGAAGGGCATTTCGGTGGTGGCGGAGAAGATGCGGATCGTGCCGGACGCGGCGTCGTCGACGTACACGGTCTCGCTGTAGCCCAGCGCGGCAGCCACCCGCAGCCGGTCCGCGGGCGGTACGAGGGCACCGTCGATGATGCCGAGCGGGTTGCCGAAGCGTCCGTCGGGGTCGGTGAAGACCCGGACGACGTCGACCGGGATCAGGGTCAAGGACTCAGAAGACGGCGATCGCGGCGATGACCGCGATCAGCACCACGGCGGCGCCGACGACAGCCAGCACCCGGCCGTTCACCTTCGGTTCGGTGGTGGCCTCGGTCTGGCCCTCTCTGACGAAGGCGCGGAACATCTGGGTGTTCGCGCCCGGGTCCTGCTCGTTGTCGACGTTCTGCGGGACGTTCTGGTCAGCCATGGCCCCAGACCCTACCTGGCGCGGGTGAAGCCACAGCAGACGCCCGTCGAAGCCTGACGAAGACCTGATGTACCATTTGGTACATGCGCTTCGATCATTCAGTCAAGGTCCAGGCCACGCCCCAGCGGGTCTGGGAGGTTTACAGCGACGTCGCCAGGTGGCCCGAGTGGACCCCGACGACCATCGACTCCGTCGAGCGGCTCGACGCAGGTCGCATCCACGTCGGCTCCAAGACGCGGATCCGCCAGCCGAAGCTCCGGCCCGCGGTCTGGGAGGTGACAGACCTCAAGGAAGGCGAGTACTTCGAGTGGGTCTCCCGCGCGCCCGGCCTGAAGACCACCGGCGGTCACCGCGTCATCAGTACGCCGGAGGGCACGGTCGCGACCGCCACGATCATTCAGGAAGGTCCGCTCAGCTGGCTGTTCGGCAGGCTGTACGCGAGTCTCACGCAGCGTTACATCGAGACGGAGACGGAGAAGCTGAAGCAGGTCAGCGAGCAGACAGCCCCGACCACTGACACCCAGTGAGCCGAGAGAGCCTGCTGGCCGGCGCCGTCGAGCACTTCGCGAAGAACGGGATCGGCGACGCCAGCCTGCGCAGCATTGCCGGCTCGATCGGCACCAGCCACCGGATGCTGATCTACCACTTCGGTTCCCGCGAAGGACTGCTCGCCGAAGTGGTCCGGACCGTCGAGCAGCAACAGCGCGACCTGCTGACCGAGGTGCTGGCGACGGATCTGCCGGTGGAGGAGCAGAACGACCTGTTCTGGCGCCGCGTCACCGAGGCGGCCCTGATCTACGGGCCGCTGTTCTTCGAGCTGAGTGCTCACGCGATGCAGAATCGCCCGCACACCGAGGCACTCAAGGCGGACCTGATCAACGTCTGGCTTCCGCCGGTGATCGAGCTGTGCATCCGCGCGGGCATCCCGCCCGACGAGGCACCGGCGTACGCGCGGCTCGGTCTGGCGGCCTCACGCGGTCTGCTCTTCGACCTGCTCCTCACCGGCGACCAGGTCGGCGTCGACGAGGCGTCCGCGCTGCTGAACCGGCTGTTCAGTCTCCCGGCTCTGTAGGCGTTGCGACCCAGCCGGCAACGATCGGCAGCCGCGATTCCCGCAGTACTGCGGTGAACGCGAACGGCTGGTCCAGCGCGACCTCGAGCCGGCGGGCCTGGCGGGTCGGCATCGAGGCCCGGACCATCGCCATCGACGTGACCGCCGCGGCCTCGAACCCGGTCGCGAAGAACCGCGCGAGCACCTTCTGCTTCGCCTGCCCGACGGCGAGCGGCACCGGGCTGATCGCACTGAAGTGGCCGCGGACCCCTGGATCGGCGGTGACCGTGGTCAACCCGAACAGCTCACGCAACTCCAGCAGGTCGTGCTCGGCCTCGACATTGAACGACGGCAGCGTCAGCTTCAGATCCGGCCGCGGCGCCGTGGTCTGCCCCACCTTCACCCCCGGCGCGAGCTCCGCACCAGGCTCCCCCTGATCGATCAGCGCGCTCCCAGGTACGCCGTCAGCCGGACGGGCCGCGGCACCGAGAAGACCCGCGAGAACTTCTGGCTGCGAACCCGATCCAACCCCGAGCAGTACGTCGACATCCGCGTCGCCGCGAACCGTGATCACGGTCAGGTCGTCGTACCGCCGTACGGCGTCGAGGTCGCTGTCGACGCGCTCCAGCCAATGCCACCGGCCGCCCGCCCACGGACCGGCCTGGACGCGCTTGATCTGCTCGGTGAACGGGCGGACCCAGGTGGTGTGCAGGGACAGCGCCGAGGCGAGGACGAGCATGACGTCGGGGTTGATCTCGACCGGCATCTCGCGGATCAAGTCGTTGGTGTGCTCCGCGGCCCAGGCGTCCAGCTTCGGCTTGTCGACGGCGGCGCGACCGGTGAGCGTTCCCATCAGCGGCGCCGGCACGACACTGTCGAACGTCTCCGCGAGCTTCAGTTGCTCATTCACCCAAACGCCCAGCGCCGCATGCAGATCGGCCGAGCCTTCGATCGCCCGAACCAATGACAGGGCGTCCCCGGACCCCGCCGCCGCGTCGACACCGGCGGCCTGCGCCAACTCGGTCCGGCCTGGCTCATCCGCGGCCGTCGCCAGGATCGCGAGCAGCGGCCACAGACCGAGCCCGGACACGACAGTGTTCCCCGCCGGAAGCGTCCGGGCCCAGCGAGCGGTGAGGTCATTGACTGCGCGCACCACGTCGGCATCCATACCTCCACCCTGCCACGCCGGACGCCCAGGCCATCACAATCGCCCGGCTCCGCAATCGCTCCCCGCGGATGCGCCAGGTCCACGCGGATGTGATGGCCTGGGCGTCCGCACCCCACCACGACTATTCGCCGAGCTGACGCCGATTTCATTTCGCGGACGCTGTGAGTGGTCGTTCGAGCGCGTTGCGTTGTGTCAGGATTCCGCCCATGAGCAGGCGCCGGCACTGACCGTCGAGACGGTCGAACCTGTGGCCGCTCCGGCCAATCCCTACGAGTAGTTCACCCAGCCGGCGACAACAGGTACGCCGGTCGGCCGGTGCACGGCGATGAACCCGAACGGCTGCACCAGTGATACGAGCAAGGCCTTCGCGCCAGGCATCGGCGCGGACCCGGCGGCCATCGCCATCGTCGTGACGGCGGCCGCTTCGAAGCCGGTAGCGGAGAAGCGAGCCATCACCGCCTGCTTGGCCTGGTCGATCGCCAACGGGTGCGAACTCAGGCCAGGGAAGTGCCCCTGGCTGGAGTCCATCGCCGACGTCAGCCCGAACACGTCCGGATACTCGAGCAGATCATGCTCGGCGTCCACCTCGAAGTACGGCAAAGACAACAGCACCGACGGCGCCGGCGACATCGACTCGATCACTTCCAGAGCAGGCGCCGACGCCTCAGCTGCCAGCACCTCCGACCCGCTCACGCCGTCGTCACTCAGCTCGAGCGCGGCCGCCAGCACAGTGCCCCGCCCACGACCGGCCTCACCGACCACAAGCCGTACGTCGAACTCTCCGGTGCCACCGACTGTTGCCACGGTCAACGGTCCGGCCGCACTCTCGTACACGCGCACGCTGTCGAGGTCATCGTCGGACCGGCTCAGCCACCGTTGCCCATCGCGGGGATACTCGTTGAACGGCAGCACCCACTTCGTCCGCAACGCCAACGCGGACGCAAGCACCAGCAGAACGTCGGGCGTCAGTTGGATCGGCATCCGGTCCAGCAGTCCGTCAGTTTGCTCGACCACCCATGCGTCCAGCGCCGCCTGGTCGGTCAGCGTGCCGCGGACCTCGGGCGGCAGGAACCGGTCGACTCCCGGCTGCAGCGGGATCTCCGGCCGCGTCCACAGACCGAGCGCCATCCGGAGTTCGGGGGTCTGGAGCAGACCGTCGTACGGTCCGCCGGCGGCCTCGACGAGTTCGTCCCGCGCGGGTCCGACGGCGAGTTGGGCAAGGATCGCGAGCAACGGCCGGATGCCGAGCCCGGAGATGACCGTGCTGCCCTCGCCGGGCAGCTTCTCGATCCACCGAGCGGTCAGCCGACTGACCTGCTGCGCATCCATCAGGTCAACTGTCCTGGACGTCGGTGAAGTGCTCGACGTGCGGCGGGTTCGCGAAGTGCGGGCCGATCAGGCCGCGCCAGACCCCGAAGGATTCGCTCGCCCGGAACGCCTCGTGCGCCTCGAGCGAGTCCCACTCGACCTGGAGCACGAAGCGCGTCGAGGTCTCGATACCGCGCGACATCCGAATGGTCCGGCTGCCGTCGGCGTTCTCGAGTTGCTTGCGGGCTTGCAGATAGGCGGCCGCGAACGCGTCTTCCTGGCCGGCGATCACATCGAACAACGCCACTTCGAGCACCATGCGGCCAACCTTCTCACACCGGGTCAGCCGACGGGCTCCACCAGCGCCGGACGCTTCGCGTCCGCCTTGGTCCGAGGCCGGCGTCGTACGACGGTGCACGCCATGCCACCGATCACCAGGACCGCCGCGATCGCCTGCTGCGGGCCGACCGCCTCACCGCGCCACCCCCAGGCCGCGGCCATGCCGACGATCGGCACCAACAGAGAGAACGGTGCGACGGTGCTCGCGTCGTACTGGCGCAACAAGTAGCCCCAGGCACCGAATCCGAACAGCGTTGCGGCGAAGGCGAGGTAGCCGATCGCCCCGATGCCGGTCAGGTCGATCCCGCGCAAGGCGTCGAGATCCGTGTGCGGTCCCTCGGTCAGGAGCGACAGGATGAGCAGCGGTACGACGGCGACCGCGCTGACCCAGACCATGAAGCGCAAGGTGTCCTGCGGCTTGGCGTAGCGGGTGATGGTGTTCGACACGCCCCAGAACGCACCGGCGACGATCACCAACGACAGTGCGCCGAGCGGTGCGGCCAGTCCGCGGTCGAGCATGATCAGCACCATCCCGAGGCAGGCGATCGCAATGCCGATCACCTGCGCCTTGCGCGGCCGCTCCCGCAGTACGGCGACCGCGAACAGGACCGTGAAGATCACCTGACACTGCAGCACCAGCGACGACAACCCGGCCGGGACGCCATGATCCATCGCGGTGAACAGCAGCCCGAACTTCGCCACCCCGAGTGCGAGACCGACCCCGACGACGTACCGCCAGGCCACCGGTGGACGGCCGAGCAGGAAGATCGCCGGGACGGCGGCGAAGAAGAAGCGCAAGGCGGAGAACAGCAGCGGCGGGAAGTCCTCGAGGCCGACCTCGATGACGACGAAGTTCACGCCCCAGACCACGACGACCGCGAGCGCGAGGAGCAGGTCACGAGGTTTCATGGGTTCCAGTCTGAGTCGGCGTACACTTAAGGACCAGCACCGATTGCTACCGTCATTACTTTAGGAGTGCTGAATGCTCGATCTCGGCCGGCTCCGTGCCCTGCACGCCGTCGCGCAGTACGGGTCGGTCAACCGCGCGGCCGAGGTGCTCGGCTACACGCCGTCGGCGATCTCCCAGCAGCTGACCAAGCTGGAGCGCGAGACACGGACGACGCTGATCGAGCGGCAGGGACGCGGGATCGTCCTCACCGACGCCGCGCGGCAGCTGGCGTCGACCGCCGCGCGCATCCTCGAACTGGTCGAGGACGCTGAACTGACGCTGGAAGAGCACCGTGGACAGGCAATCGGCACCTTGAAGATCGCCGCGTTCCCGACCGCCGCGCGCGGCCTCCTGCCGCGGGCGCTGGCGCGGCTGATCGACGAGAACCCGGGTCTGGATGTGCGGGTGACCGAGACCGATCCGTTCGAGGCTGTTGCCGCGGTCGGTCGCGGGGAGATCCACGTGGCGGTGGTGCACGACTGGCAGAACACGCCGCTCGGCCTGCCCGAGGGACTGTCCCGGGTGAAGCTCGGCTCCGATCCGGCCGACGTCCTCGTCCCGGCCACGCATCGCCTGGCAGGCAAGGAGTTCGTCCGGGCGGAGGACCTGGTCGGGGAGCGATGGATCTGCCAACCGGCCGGCTCGATCTGCCACGAGTGGCTGGTCCGGACGATGCGCCGGGCCGGCGTCGAGCCGGACGTCGCGTACTCGATCGCGGAGTACCAGACGCAGATGGCGATGCTTGCCCGAGGCATCGGCATCGGCCTGCTCCCCCGGCTCGGCCGTGGCACGCTCCCCGACGGCGTGGTCGTCGTACCGCTGCAGCCGGCCCCGAGCCGCCGCCTGTACGCCGTCTGGCGCACGACGACCGCCCGTCGCCCGGCGATCGCCGTCACCCTGCAGACCCTGAAGACGGTCTGGCCTGACCGCGACACCGCCTGACCGGATGTGATCGCCCGGCTGAGCGCCCCTCAGCCGGCCCCGACGAGGATGCGGAGTTTGGCTTCGGTGTCCTCGTCGGCGGCGGTGTACACGTTGGCGCGGAGTTGGCCGGCCTGGGTCAGCCACATGGTGGCCGGCTCGATGCGCAGCATGCCGACCTTGGCGTTGTCGAGGACCTTGATCCGGGTGCTCGGCGCGGCTACGTCGTACCGCTCCCAGAGCTCCGCGAACAGCCGGGAGCTCGCGAGGAGCCGCTGAGTCAGGTCCTGCCACACCGGCTCGCCCAGGTGGTGGGCGAGCGCGGCCCGATACGCGGCGACCATGTGGTGCTTCATCGACTCCGACTCCGCGAAGCTGCACCGCCATTCCTGCGACACGAAGGTCAGCCAGAGCATGTTGCGTTCCTCGACCGGGATGGCACGCATGTCCAGGACCACGTCACAGTACGCGTCGTTGAACGCGAGGATGTCGTAGCGCGAGTTCAGCACGAGCGCCGGGTACGGCGAGACGGCGTCGAGCATCTTCTGGATCGACGCGGGCAGCACCGAGCACTCGCCGAGCGCAGGGCCGAGCTGGACGCCGGCCAGCGTGTAGAGGTGGTTGCGTTCCAGCCGGTCGAGCCGCAGCGTGTTGGCCACGGCCTCGAGCACCTGCGCCGACACGTTGATGTCCCGGCCCTGCTCGAGCCAGGTGTACCAGGTGACGCCGACTCCGGCGAGCAGCGCGACCTCTTCCCGCCGCAGCCCCGGCGTCCGCCGCCGGCCACCCGGCGCGAGGCCGACCTCCTCCGGCTGGATCCGCTCCCGCCTGCTGCGCAGGAACACCCCGAGCTCCCGCCGCTGCTCCGCCTTGACCACGCTGCCCGTCGTGTCCGCGGACGCCGGTGTCGGAGCCGGCGCGGAGATTCTGTCGGTCGTGGCTGGGATGGTGGTCATGGTCCTATCCTGGCGCGAGATCCAGCCTGGTTCCAGGTGGTGTCAATACCAGGATAACCAGGCTCTCACCACCAGGCTCCGAGCGCGCGCAGGCTAGAGGTATGACAGACCAGCTCCAGGCCACCGCCTCCGGTGTTTCCGCGCGGCCGCGTGCCGTCGCGTCGCCGCTGGGCCCGGTGGCACTGACCACTCTCCTCTTCGGCGCCTTCCTGCCGATGCTCTCCTTCTTCATCATCAACGTCGCGCTGCCGGCGATCGGCTCGGACCTGCACGCGACCTCCGGCGAGCTCCAACTCGTCGTCGGCAGCTACGGCATCGCCAACGCCACCTTGCTGGTGGTCGGCGGCCGCCTCGGCGACGGCTTCGGCCGCAAGCGCCTGTTCCTGATCGGCCTGACCGGATTCACCCTGCTGTCGCTGATCTGCGCGATCGCCCCGACCATCGGCGTACTCCTCGCGGCTCGTGTCGTCCAGGGCGCCGCGGCCGCTGCCATGACACCGCAGGTCCTGGCGTCGATCACCAGCCTGCTCACCGGCGAGCACCGCGCCCGCGCGATGGCCATGTTCGGTGTGGCCGGCGGTGCCGCGGCTGCGCTCGGCCAGATCCTCGGAGGCGTGCTGGTTGAGGCTGATGTCTTCGGGCTGGGCTGGCGGGCCGTGTTCCTCGTCAACGTCCCGGTCGGCGTGCTGGCGCTGGCCGCTGCGATCCGGCTGCTCCCGGAGACCAAGGCCGAAAAGGCACATCGGGTCGACCTCGTCGGCGCCGCTCTGCTCGCACTGGCCCTCGTACTGCTGCTTCTGCCGCTCACCGAAGGACGCCCACTCGGCTGGCCGCTCTGGACGTGGCTCTCCTTGGCCGCGGTCATTCCGGCTGTGGCACTGCTCGGCGTACACCAGCACAGGTCCGAGCAGTCAGGTCGTGCTCCACTCATCCCGCCGACAGTTCTGCGGCTGCGCGCGATGCGGCTCGGCCTGCTGCTCGCGAGCGCGTTCTTCACCACGTTCGGCGGCTTCATGTTCGTCTTCGCGCTCGCCACGCAGGGCGAGGCCCACATGTCCCCGCTGGAAGGCGGTCTGAGCTTGTTGCCGATGGCAGTCGGGTTCCTGATCACCTCGGTCTACGGTCCGCGGCTGCAGCAGCGGTACGGCGCCGGCCTCATCCTCCGCGGCTGGATCATCCAGGCCGTCGGGTACGCCGTACTGGCCGTCATCACGCTGATGGCCTGGCCGGACGTGACGCCCTGGACGCTCGCCGTACCGATGCTGATCGCCGGCTTCGGCAGCGGACTGGTCATGGTGCCGCTCATCGGCGTGGTCGTCGGTCAGGTCCCGCCGGCACAGGCGGGACTGGGTAGCGGCATCCTGCTCACCAGCCAGCAGACGACCCTCGCCTTCGGCGCAGCCATCGTCGGTACGGCGTACCTGGCGCTGGCAGGCACGTCGTGGGGACAAGGCGGGGCACTCGCCGCGGTGGCTCTGAGCATCACCGTCATCTCACTGCTGATGACGCCGGTCACGCACCGGCTGGGTTCACGCCCCAGTGGGACGGGCGTGTAACCGCGGACGGAAGCCTGGTGGCACTGTCGCCGCGCGCGGCGTTGACCTGAGCCTGGGTGAGGAACATCGCCCCGGTCAGGTCAGCGCCGCGCAGGTCGGCGTCGCGGAGATCTGCTCCGATGAGGTCGGCTTGCCGGAGATCGGCGTCGCGCAGGTCGGCGCCGATCAGGTAGGCACCGCGCAGGTTGGCCTTCGCGAGGTCCGCTCCGCGGAGGCCCTTACCCATCAGGTCGGCGCCGCGACGCTCTTTCTTCTTGCTCTGCTTGCCGCGCAGGAGCCGACTGGTCTTCAGGAGCAACTCGTTGACCACGGCCCGTTCCGCGATCACGTCGACCGTCGTCAGGTCCGCAGTACTGGCGACGCTCTCGACGCGCTCGATCGCCGCCAGGATCTCGGCCTCGAACGCCTTGTATTCAAGGGCTTCCGTGAGATACCAGAGCAGCTCGTGCAGCTGACGAAGGATGGGCAGGGCGGCGAACATCTGCCGGCCTGGCTGTTCGCGCCAGCTCTTGCCGGACCGGCGGGAGATCTCCTGGCCAGCGCCGAAGCAGTCGTAGACCGTGCAGCCCTGGAAGCCGCTCGCCCGCAGCGTGCTGTGGATCGTGCAGCGGAAGTCGTCACTCAGATTGGGACAAGCCTCACCTGCGGGCTTGTCGATCGCGAAGTCCGCTGACTTGCTGAACGTCAGCGCAACGCAGCAGAGGCCGAAGCAACTGCTGCAGTCTGCGCGAAGGTCAGTTTTGTTCGGCAACCGTCTGGCCGGTGCGGCGCCAGCGGATGCCGGCCTCGATGAAGTCGTCGATCTCACCGTCGAAGACACCGGAGGTGTTGCCGGACTCGTACTGCGTGCGCAGGTCCTTCACCATCTGGTACGGGTGCAGCACGTACGACCGCATCTGGTCACCCCACGAGCCCTGCACGTCACCGCGCAGCGCGTCGATCTGGGCCCGCTCCTCGGCCTTCTTCAACGCCAGCAGCTTGGCCTTCAGGATCACCATCGCGCTGGCCTTGTTCTGCAGCTGCGACTTCTCGTTCTGGCAGGAGACCACGGTGCCGGTCGGGATGTGCGTGATCCGGACCGCCGAGTCGGTCGTGTTGACGCTCTGGCCACCCGGGCCGGACGAGCGGTACACGTCGATCCGCAGTTCCTCTTCGGGAACGTCGATCTCGTCGGTCTGCTCCAGCACCGGAACCACCTCGACCGCGGCGAACGAGGTCTGCCGACGGCCCTGGTTGTCGAACGGCGAGATCCGCACCAGCCGGTGCGTGCCCGACTCCACACTCAGCGTGCCGTACGCGTACGGCGCCTTGACCCCGAACGTCGTCGACTTGAGCCCAGCCTCTTCGGCGTACGACGTGTCGTAGACCTCGGTGGCGTACCCGTGCCGCTCGGCCCAGCGCAGGTACATCCGCTGCAGCATCTCGGCGAAGTCGGCCGCGTCCACACCGCCCGCGCCGGACCGGATCGTCACCAGCGCCTCGCGCTCGTCGTACTCACCGGACAGCAGCGTGCGGACCTCGAGGGACTGGATCGCCTTGCTCAGCGAGCCGATCTCCTTCTCCGACTCGGCGATGCTGTCGGCGTCGTTCTCCTCCCGGCCGAGCTCGATCATCACGCCGAGGTCGTCGAGGCGGCTCCGCAGCCCGGTCACCCGCTCCACGTCGGCTTGCAGGCTGGACAGCCGCGAGGTCACCTTCTGCGCGTTCGCCTGGTCGTCCCACAGGTCCGGCGCGGCGACCTGCTCACCAAGGTCGGCGATCTCCCGGCGCAGCGCATCGAGATCGAGCACCTTCTCGATCGAGGTCAGCGTCGCGTCGAGCTGCTTGAGCTCCGCGTCAAAATCCAGTCCAGCCACAACCAAGCAGCCTACCTGCTAGGCGGTGATTGCCGGTAAGGCAAGGCCATGCCGGAGTACTCCGAAGACTTCGGCGACTGCTCTTTCCTGCTTTGCTTGGGCTTCCCGCAGCTGATCCGCGGACGCTTCGTCGGGCAGGAGCCGCATCAGCTGTTCTTCCAGGACCTTCTGCGCGGCGGCGAACTGCGCGGCGATCAAACGGTTTCTGAGGTGCCCAGGATTCCGCTCGTCGAGGGCCTCGGTGAGCGAGGTCTCCATCTCGGCAGCGTTCAGCCGGCGACGGGCCAGCAGGGCCGGGCTGCTCTCGATCGTCCGGACGAACTGCTTCCACGTCGCCAGATGCCCCACCTCGAGCCGCTCCCGGGTCTCTGCGAGGTACGCCACCTCCAGCACAGTCACCGGATCCGCCCCGGCGGGCGCCTCCCGGATCGACCGCGCGGGCCCGGTCCACCAGCCCTGCTCGTCGACGAACAGATCCTCCTTGGCCGGGAAGTGATTGAACACCGTCTGTACGGCGACGTCCGCCGCGCGCGCGACCTCGGCCACCGTCACCGCGTCGAAGCCGCGCTCGAGGAACAGCGTGGTCGCGACATCCGAGATGGCCTGCCGCGTCTGCTGCTTCTTCCGCTCCCGCCGCCCGGTCTCCATTCGACAGAGCGTAAGGCACTTGCTTTACTCCATCCAATCTTGTAGTCACTACATCTTTGGATCTGTGCAGCTGAAGGTCTACGGCAGGATCGAGTCGATGTAGCCGCCGTCGACGCGCACCGCGCCGCCGGTAGTGGCGGAGGCGAGGCCGGAGCTGAGGTACACGACCAGGTTGCCGATCTCCGGCGGCTCGATCAGGCGCTGGATCAGGGAGTACGGCCGATGCTCCTTCATGAACTGGCGCTGCGCCTCGTCCCACGGCAGGTCGTCACCGACCAACTCGTGCACGAAGTCCTCGACGCCCGGCGTGTGGGTCGGGCCCGCCATCACCGAGTTCACCGTCACGCCGGTCCCCGCGGCGGCCTTCGCATAGCCACGCGTCACCGCGAGGAGAGCCGTCTTCGTCATCCCGTAGTGCACCATCTCGAGCGGCGTCACCACGGCCGAGTCACTCGCGATGTTCATCACTCGGCCGAAGCCGCGCTCCATCATGCCCGGCAGATACATCCGAATCAGCCTCACCGCGGACAGCACGTTCACCTCGAAGTAGCGGCGCCACTCGTCGTCGTCGATCTCCAGCACCGGCTTGGCACCGAAGATGCCCAGGTTGTTGACCAGGATGTCCAGTTCGCCGACCCGATCCCGCAGTACGCCGGCGCCTCCCGCCGAGGCGAGATCGGCCGCGATCGCCGTCACGTCCGCGTCCGGCACCTCCTTGCGGACCTGATCCGCGGCCGCGCTGGTCTTCTCCTCACCGCGTCCGTTCACCACCACTGCCGCACCCGCCCGGGCCAGTTCGGTGGCGATGGCCAGTCCGATCCCCTGGCTCGATCCCGACACCAGCGCCCGCCGTCCGTTCAGCTCGATCTTCATCACCCCATGGTGCCCGTTCTGCCGGCGGCGGAACGCGGATTCACCGGATCGGGACGATCGCGGCCGCCTCGGAGGCGATGTCCGCGTCTCCCTGCCAGCCGGGCGGCTCGAACGGCAGGTCCACCGAGGACGTCAGCCGCACCGTCACCGTCGTACCGGCGACGTCGGCCGACCAGTCGAGGCCGGCGAATCGGTTGCTCGCGGCAACCTGGTCCAGGTACTCGGCCGTCAGCCGACGGGCCTGCTCCTGGTCGAACTCGGCGTTCCCGTCCGCCGCGGGTTGCGCGTAGATCGCTGCCAGCCCGTTCGCCGCGGCCAGTACGGCGCCGTCCGCAGTCGCATCGAGATCACGGCGTACCAGGAACACCTTGGAGATGTCGGTCACGACGACGATCATGAGCAAGATGATCGCCGTGAACCCGATGATGAGGACGGTCATCTGACCCTGCTCACCCTGTTGCCGTCGGCATCCGTTCATCCGTTGCCCTTGGCCTCGCGATAGTCGCCGTACGGCTCGGTGTGCGACGCACTGAGGTGGATCGCCGGCGGTTCCCCGCCGAGTGCGTCCGGGATGAACGGCAGCGGTACGTCGGTGGCCAGCGTGACGGTGACCGTCGACCCCGGCTCCAGGCAGGCAGGATCGCAGCTGATCGTGAGCTGGTCGGAGGTGAGCTGGACGCCTTGGTCCTTCATCGCCAGCCGCGCCGCCTCGAACGCCCGGCTTCGCGCCTCGTCCTCCGACAACCCGGCCGGCACGATCACGAACGCCCGCCCCGCCGCCCGGGTCGCCGCGGTCGCGCCGTACGACGCCCGCTGGACGTCGAACACGGCCAGCATCACGTAGATCAACGGGACCATCAGCAACAGCGCCAGCCAGGAGAACTCGACCACCGCGCTACCGCGCTCGTCCCGCGCCCGGTTCATTCGCCGGTCTCCTTGACGGCATGACCTTCGACGCTGAACGCGACGCCGGGACCCCACAAGCCCAGCGGTGGCATGTGCGCCTTCACGACGACCTGCACTCCCGGCCGGCCGTCGAGGTCGGTCTCCTCGGACTGGACCGCATCGATCAACCGGTCCTTCACCACACCGTCGATCAGATCGCGCGTCCGCCCCTCTCCGTCGGCCGGCTGCCGATTCAGCACGGCCGCGTAGGCCGCGCCCTCGGACGCCGCGGCGGTCAAGGTGTTGCGGACATACAGGTAGAGCCCGACCTGCAGGATGCCAAGGAACAAAGGCACCACGAGCATCGACACCAGCACGAAGTCGACCACCGCCGAGCCACGCTCATCACGCGGCCGCGGCGGATGCGGGCGGACGGGAACCATCACTTGTTGGAGACGGAGTCCAGTGCGTCCTGCAGCATCTGCGCGAGTTGTTTGCCCGCCAGGCCCCAGATCACGACGACCAGCCCGGCGGTCATCACGGTGATCAGCACCCAGCCGGGGACGTCGCCGCGCTCCTTTCGTGCGGGCCGTGGCGCCAGCAGCGCCACGAACAGTCTCGTCAGCAGTAGGGACATGACCTCTCCTCAGTTCATCCGGCGATCAGCCGGATTCCGACAGCGCCCGGGTAGAAGGCGAACGCGATGGTGACCGGCAGGACGAGGAACACGACCGGGACCATCATCGCGACCTCACGGCGAGCACCGGACTCGATCAGCTCGCGCCGCCCGGCCTCACGGATGTCCCCCGCCTGCGCGCGCAGTACGTCGGCCAGCGGCGTACCGCGTTCGAGTGCGACCGCGAGACCATCGGCGAACCGCGACAACGCGAGCAGACCGGTGCGGTCGGCGAGGCCGTCGAGTGCGCGGACGAGCGTCTCACCGGCGCGGGTCTCACCCAGGACCCGCTGGAGTTCGTCGGCGAGCTCGCCGCGGCAGGACCGGGCGACCCGATCGAGCGCCGCTGCCGGACCCTCACCGGCCGCCACCGACAACGCCAGCAGCTCGGCCACAGTCGGCAGCTCCGCGAGCAGCCGCCGCTCCCGGCGTCGTACCTGTGTGCTCAGATAGGTGTCTCGGGCAAGTACTCCGAGGACGCCGAGCAGACCGCAGAACACCAGCATCCCGACCGGATTCCCGACACCGAGCGACACTGCGACGATCGAGACGACGAGCCCTGCCCCGAACGCCGCCGTACCCCACAGCACCTGCTCGATCCGGAACTCCTCGACAGACCGCTCGATCCCGGCCCGCGACAACCGGCGGCGGATCGATGCGGCGCCACCAAGCAGCCGCTCCAACCGACCGGCCCCAGCTCGCAGCGACGGCCCGAACAACCGGACGATCGCGTAGAACGGCGAACTGGAGTCCACCACACCGAGGAACACCTCAGGTCCACCAAGATCACGCAGGTACGGCGCGATCCGGTCGTCGACCGACGGCTTCCGGAGGAACGGCAAACGCCGGACGACCAGGAGAAGGCTGAGTCCGAAGAGCACACCCACCAGGCCACCGAGCACCATCGGGCTCATCGCAGCACCCGCCCGGGCTCGGGCAACCGGCCGATCCGCAGCATCAGTCGGTACGCGATCACGCAGACCGCTGCACCCACACCGATGATCAGTGCGCCGACCGGAGAGTTGTAGCGCTGGATCACGTCGCCCTGGAACGACAGCAACGCGAGCACGAGCCACGGCGCAGCGACCGCGACCCGGGCACCGTTGACCGACCACGACTGCCGGGACTCGAGCTCAGATCTGGTCCGGGCGTCGTCGCGGAGGAACGTCGACAGCGAACGCAGCAACCGGCCGAGATCCCCACCACCGACCTCGCGCGCGATTCGCAACGCCTCGACCACGCGGTCGCCGACGGGATCAGCGAGCCGCGCCTTCAACCGATCCAGGGAATCCGCGAAACGACCCGTCGACGCATAGTCCGCGCCGAACCGGCGGAACGGTTCACGTAGCGGCAGCGGTCCACGCTCACCGACCTGTGCCAGCGCCTCGGACAGCGACAGTCCCGCCCGGACCGCGGAGGCAATGTTGTCGACGACATCAGGCCACAGCTCGCGAAACTCGGCGAGCCGCTTCCGCGCGCGGCTCCGTACCAGCGTGACCGGCAGACCGCCGGCCATCAGGCCGAACACCACACCGACCGGCCACGCGCCCGACACCACGAACATCACCACGAACCCGGCGACGCCGGTGATCAGGCACGCGCCGATGAACGCACCCGGTGTCACACCTTCGATCCCCGCGCCGGCCAGAAGGTCGCGGCTTCGAGCGATCAGTCGCGCGTCGTTCGCCGGCCGCGTCTCCGCCGGCACCGCGAACGTCCAGATGATCAGCAGGAGGCCGATCCCGAAGAACAGTCCGAGCAGCAGTCCCATCAGCCCACACCTCGCGGCAGCTCGGTCAGCAGCCCGGACAAGGAGTACCCCGCATGCTGGAAGCGCTCTGGATGCGGCAGATGCCCTTCGGCCCGCCGCAACTGTCCGTCGACCGTGCCGAACACCGTCTCGGTCTCGATCGCCTGCTCCTCGATCCGCCCACTGACCGCCACGATCTCCCGCACCCGCCGCTGCCCGTCCGCCCCGATCCCGAGATGGATGACGAGATCCACGCAGCCGGCCACGGTCGGGAGCACGAAGCGGCTCCCGATGTTCTCGCCGGCCAGCAACGGCAACGTGCACATCTTGGTCAGGGCTTCGCGCGCCGAGTTCGCGTGGATCGTGCACATGCCGGGGAGGCCGGAGTTCAATGCCAGCAGGAGATCCAGGCACTCCTCGCCGCGGACCTCGCCGACGATCAGCCGGGACGGGCGCATCCGCAGCGACTCCTTCACGAGATCGCGCAGCCGCACCTCACCTGTACCTTCGAGCCCCGCCTGCCGCGTCTGCATGGACACCCAGTCCGGGATGGGGAGCTTGATTTCGAAGACCTCTTCGCAGCTGATCACGCGTTCGCTGCCCGGGATCGAGCCGGCCAAGGCGTTGAGCATCGTGGTCTTGCCGGCCTGCGTGCCGCCCGAGACGAGGATGTTCAGCCCGACTGCGACGGCGGCGTCGAGGACCGCGGCCGCGTGTGGGGTCAGCGATCCGAGTGCGACCAGATCGCTCAGCCGGGTCGCGCGGACCGTGAATTTGCGAATGTTGATCGCCGCGTAGCGTTGAGTGATGCCGCCGAGCACGATGTGCACGCGGCTGCCGTCCGGGAGTCGCGCGTCGGTGAACGGCTGCGAGACGTCGATCCGGCGGCCGGTCGTCTTCAGCATCCGCTCGACCAGATCGCTGACCTCTTCCTCGGTCAGCACCGTCGTGGTCAACTCGTGCCGGCCTTCACGCGCGATGAACACCCGGCTCGGCTCATTGATCCAGATCTCTTCGACCGCGGGGTCATCCAGGAACCGCTGCAGCGGCCCGAAGCCGGCGACCCGGTCGTGCACCTCCCGGCTGACCGCGTCCACATCCACGATCGGCGGAACCACCCCGGTCAGGCTGCGCTCGTCGTACTCCCGAACGACGGTCGCAACGATCGCGTCCACCGCCCCCGGATCCCGCAGCGGGTCGATCCCCTCCCGCCGGACAACGTCCCGGACCTGGGCGTCGATCAGTTCGACAGCGTCCCGGCCCGGCCGGCGCGCGGCGAGTCTGTCGGCTGCCATCGGTCTCCCCAGAAGTCCCGTCGGCGACCGTCTGATCACCGTGCGCGACCATCCTGTCAAGCCCGGGGCTCACCTGCCACTCCGCTCGGGCGGACTGTGGATAACTTCTTCCGCCGGCGGTGTAACGCGGCAGGGCGCAGGGAGCGTCAAAGAAGATGAGACGACGACCGGGAGGGTGACTTGACGCAAGCCACCGAGGATTTCGAGGAGTTCGCCAGAGCGCGCACTCCGAGGCTGTACCGGACTGCCTGGCTGCTGGCCGGTGAGCATCACCTGGCCGAGGACCTGGTCCAGGAGACGCTGGCGAAGCTGCACCGGTCCTGGCGCCGGATCGAGCACGTCGACAACCTGCCGGCGTACGCACAGACGGTGCTGGCGCGCACCTACATCTCGCAACGGCGGCGCCGGAGCTCGACCGAGCAGCCGAGCGAGACGCTGCCGGACCGGGCGGACCGGCCCGGCGACCCCGAGCTGCGGTTGTCCCTCCAGCAGGCGCTCGCCGAGCTGGCCCCTCTCGATCGTGCGGTGCTCGTGCTGCGGTTCTTCGAAGATCGCAGCGTCGAACAGGTCGCGCTCGATCTCGGCAAGAACGCCGGTGCGGTCAGGACGCGGACGTCCCGCGCCCTGGACCGTCTCCGGACGGTGCTCGGCGACGAGGCCGTCCACCTGGCTGCCCTCTGACCCTGGGAGAACCTCGATGACACCTCTGAACGACAGCCTGCCCGACCTGATGCACCGGGCCACCGAGAACCTCGAACCGAACGCGACCGATCTGGTCGAGCGCGGCATCCGCCGTGGGCAGGTCCTGCGCCGGCGCCGGACGGCCCTCGCCGGCGCCGGCGGAGCAGTCGCAGTACTGGCCACCGTCGGGATCGTTGTGGCCGGCACCCAAGCCCTCGGCGGCCGCCCGTCAGGGCAGCCACCGTTCGCGGCAACGCCGGCCCCGACGCCTTCCGCGACCAGCAGCGGTACGACGCCCAGGACCAGCGCCACCACGCAGGACACGGTGACGAAGAAGGGGATTCTCTTCACGCTGGAATCACTCCTCCCGCCGGGGACCAGGGTGAGCAAGCCGACGAGCTTCGGCGACGACTTCATCGGCGCATCCGTCCTGGCCGATGACGGCAAGGGAGCGTCGTACGTCGAGGTGCTGATCAAGACCGAGAAGACTCCGATCGCCTGCCCGCCGGAGCACCCCGAGTTCTGCACCACCCGCGCCGACGGGACGCTCGTCATCGCCTCCACCTCTGCGAGAAGAGGCCTCCCGAGCGAACCCCAGATCAACTACGTGACCATCGGCCACCCCGACGGCCGGACCATCTCACTGGGCAGCGCCAACGCGACCGCCTACAAGAAGGCTGTACCGACGCGCGCCAAACCGCTGCTGTCGATAGCCCAGCTGATCGCCATGGCCGACAGTCCGAGGTGGACCTACCCGCCCGCCGGCTGGGGCAGGGACCTCAACCGCTAACGCGCCGTGGGTCAGCGGTGGACGAGGGTGTGTTCGAACGAGTAGCGGCTGGCGCGGAACAGGTGGGAGCCGTATTCGACCGGCTGGCCGTGGTCGTCGTACGTGATGCGGGTGGTCGCCAGCAGCGGGCAGCCGGGCTCCTCGGACAGGAGTCTGGCCTGCTCGGTGGTGGCGGGTACGGCGGAGATGGTCTGGTGCGCCACCTTCAGTCGGACGCCCTCGGCGCGTAGGAGCTCGTAGAGGCCACGGTCTGCCAGCGTGACCGGGTCCGTCTCGAGCATGTCGGGAGGGAGCCAGTTCCGCATCAAGGCCAGCGGCTCGCCGTCCGCCCGCCGCAGTCGCTCGATCCTGAGCACTCGGTCGCCCTGCTCGCACTGCAGTGCGGTCGCCACGTCTGCGTTCGCCGGGCTGATCCCGAACCGCAGAACTTCGGTTTCCGGCTTCCGGTGGGCGGCGGCCAGGTCGTCGTACAGGCTGGTGAGCTCCAGGGAACGCCGTACCTGGCCCGAGTGGCCGACGACCTGCGTGCCGACGCCGCGCTTGCGCACCAGCAGCCCCTGGTCGACCAGGCGCGCGATCGCCTGCCGCACCGTCGGCCGGCTCAAGCCATAGGCCTCCGCCAGGTCCACCTCGTTGCTCAGCCGAGAACCGACCGGCAACTCGCCACCCTGGATCGCCGCCTCGAGCTGCTGTGCCAATTGCACATGTAACGGCGTACGACTGCTCCGATCAACCCGGACCTGCACGGTGCTCATGCGCAAATACTGCGGCCTGCGCCCGCATCCGTCGACCCAACACCCAGATTTGATCAGATCGCTCCGTGACCGAATCACCCCAGCGACCCGGATGAACGCCGGGTAGACGGCAAGTGAAGGGCGGAGATCCCGGGGCGGGGCGGCGCTGCGGTGGAGCGAGAGACTCTGACGCTGAGGGCTGGGGGTCGGGTCCGGATGGCGGGCCAGGGATGTTTGGTGGTGGGGGCGTGCGGGAGGATGACATCTTCGGTGTCGAATTCGCCGGCACGGTCGTGCCGCACCCGCCGTACCGCTGACGATGAGGAGAAGCATGGAACCGCTGCGTATCGGGATCCTTGGTGCTGCCCGGATCGCGGGGAGGGCGATCGCCGAACCGGCGCGCTCGAGCGGGGCGCGACTGGTGGCCGTCGCCGCGCGGGACAGGGACCGGGCCGAGGCATTCGCGGCGGAGCACGGGGTCGAGAAGGTGCACGCGTCGTACGACGACGTCATCGCCGATCCCGAGGTGGAAGCGATCTACAACCCGCTGGCGAACTCGTTGCACGGTCCCTGGAACCTGAAGGCGATTGCCGCGGGCAAACATGTGCTCACGGAGAAGCCGTCGGCCAGCAACGCGACCGAGGCAGCGGCGGTGGGCGACGCTGCCGCGGAACGCGGTGTGGTGCTGTTGGAGGGCTTCCACTACGTCTTCCACCCGGTGACCCGGCGGCTGCACGAGCTGCTCGCCAAGGGTGAGCTGGGCGACCTGCAACATGTCGAGACGACCATGGTGATGCCACCGCCGCCGGAGGACGACCCGCGCTGGTCGCTGCCACTGGCCGGCGGCGCAGTCATGGACGTCGGCTGCTACGCCCTGCACGCCCAGCGCATGGTCGCGCCCTGGGCCGGTGGAGCACCCAGACTGGTCAGCGCCCGGGCCGGTGAGCGGAAGCGACTGCCCGGCGTCGACGAGTGGCTGAACGCCGACCTCGAGTTCCCGAACGGCGCGACCGGATCGGTGCGGACGAGCATGGCTGCGGAGACGCTCGACTTCAGCTGCAGGATCGTCGGCACCCGCGGTGAGGCGTTCGCGCCCAGCTTCGTGCTGCCGCATCTGGACGACCGGGTGATCGTCACCACCAAGGAGGACCACTGGGTCGAGCAGCTCGGCCGCAAGTCGTCGTACGCCTATCAGCTGGAGGCGTTCACGGCTCGCATCCGCAACGGTGCACCGCTGCCGATCGACGCGGACGATGCGGTCGCGACGATGACGCTGATCGACGAGTGCTACCGGACGGCCGGCCTCGAGCCTCGTCCGACCACCACGCTCTAGTTCTTCCCGGCGGCTGCGCGGGCGAAGGCCTCGATCAATGCATGCGGTCGAGTGCCGTCGCCCGCCAGCTCCGGCTGGAACAGAGTGGCCAGGTAGAAGGGGTGATCGGGCAACTCCGCGATTCGCGGATCGCCGGTGTCGTCGTACCCGCTGAAGACCATGCCGTGGTCCCGCAGTACGTCGAGGCGGGCGGAGTCGAGGCCGTAGGAGCAGTGGTACCGCTCCATCGACCGCTCGACGCCCAGTAGGTCGGCCGCGCGAGTGCCCGGCGTCACCTGGACCGGACCCTCGTGACCGTCGAGTGAGCACTCCAGCGCGACGATGAGCAGATCGTCCGCCGCCGGGTTGCTCTCGCCGTGCTGCACGCCCGACAGACCGCAGACGTTGCGGGCGAACTCCAGCATCGCGTGCTGGAACCCGCCACAGGTGCCGAAGAACGGGATCCTGTTCTCCCGGGCGATCTGGACCGCCGTGACCGCGCCGGCCTCGTCCTTGTACGGGCTACCCGGCAGCAGCCAGATACCGTCGAACCCCTTGAGCGACTCGTCAGCCTCCTCGGTCGGCACCCAGTACACGTCGAGGTCCAGGTTGTCGCGTTCCTTCAACCGGTCCAGCAGACCGGGCACCCGCGCATGCGAGCGGACGTGCGGCGAGCGGTCGGCGACCAGGGCGATGCGTCCGGCGTAGGCGTTCATGGTCACCATCCTGGGCGTCCCGCCAGCATCAGCGCCAACGATGATCTCTGCACTGGGCATAAGCGATACTGATCCGTGTGGATCCACACCTGTTGCGCACGTTCGTGGCCGTCGCCGAGTGCAGCTCCTTCTCGGCTGCCGCGGAACGTCTCGGCTACACCCAATCCGCGGTGTCGCAGCACATCGCCGCGCTAGAGCACGACCTCGGTACGCCGCTCCTCCGCCGACGGCCCGTGGTCCCGACAGTCCCGGGCGAGCGCCTGCTCGAACACGCCGGCGCCATCCTCCTCCGCCTCGACGCCGCTCGTGCTGACGTTCACCGCGCGATCGGCGATCCGCCCGGCACGCTCTCCATCGCGGCCTCCCCGCTCGCCGCAGCCGACGGCCGGCTGGCGAACGCGCTGACCGAGGTACGACGAGCTCGCGTGGGAACTGCGGTCGTCCTGACCGTATGCGGCCGCGAAGCGGTGGCACAGGGCGTGGCAGCGGGCGAGTACCACCTAGGACTGATCGACGGAGTGGCGGCGCCCAGCGACCCGCTCCGTCTGTTCGGCGTCGGATCGCTGCGCACCACCGCGGTGTCGCACGATGACCTGGTAGTTGCCCTCGCCAAAGATCACCCATTGGCCGGCCGCCGTCGGATCAGCCTCCACGACCTCGTCGACGCTCGATGGATCGATGCGCCCGATGTCGCGGCACCGCTCGCCGATCTCCGCGCCGCCACCGAGACCGACGGCATCCGGCCGGCGCTCACCTACTCCGGCACGGATGTCGCCAGCCTGCTGGCCCTCATCGCGGCCGGCCACGGCCTGGCCGTACTTCCCTTGTCAGCAACGGGTTCCGAGGTGGCCGCCGTACCGCTGACGGCGCCCCGCCTGCTCCACCGCACCGAGCTGCTCCACGGCCACACCTCGGAACCGTCCGCTGCCGCGCTGACCGCCGTACTGTCGGGCGGCTAAGCGCCGAGGAGGTCCTCCAGCCTGGCCCGGGTCATCGGCCACTGGAGGAGGCCGAGCGCTTCACGTTCGGCGAACTCGGCGCGCTCGTCGTTCTCCGGGTCGATGGCTTCGCAGATCGCGTTGTAGGTCCAGTTGAGCCAGGCGGTCACGGCGAGGGTGAACGAGGCGAGCTCGAGCTTGGGCCACTCACCCCGTTCCAGGTACCCCTCCCGGAAGGCCACGATCGCCTTGTGGTTGGTCTTCGGACGCATGCCCCAGTGGGTCAGCGCGCCGGCGACCTCGAACTCCGGCGTCAAAGATCCGGTGAAGTCCCACTCGGTGACGACGAGCTCGCCGTTGCGGCCTTGCCGGACGTACGACGGGATCAGGTTGCTGTTGCAGAGGATGAGCTCCTGATCGGTGAAGTCGGCATCGATCTTGTGCAGCTCGAACACCTCCGGCAGCAGGGCTTCGAGCTGCCCCGCCCACGGCTTGCCGGCGGCGCGGGCGCGGTCGAGGAGCTGGTGCCACTCGGCCTCCGCGCGTCGCCAGGTCAGGTACGGGCTGATCGGTGCCTCGCTCGGGATCGCCAGTCCGTGCAGGATCGCGTACGTCGTACCGATCCGCCGCGCCACCGCTGACGAGACCGGCGTCACCGGCGGCGGTCCGACCTCGAGCCACTCGTGCACGCGCCAACCCTCGTCGCGGACCCGCTCGATCAGCTGTCCCTTCGGACTCCGCACGGCGACCGGTGCGGCGACGCCGGCGATCAGGGCCGCGTCGCGGAGCCGGGCACCGATCTCGGCCTGTTCGGGTGTGATCCACGGGTAGACCGCGCCGGCCAGCCAGCGGCCTCGGTCGGTCGTCAGGTCCCAGGACCGTCCCATCGGTGTGAACGAAACCGGCGTGGCTGGGTCGGTGACACGTCCGAGCCCGAAGGCGGCGGCGAGCTCCTCGGCCAGACCGTCGGGTGCGACGGGGGCGTCCGCGTTCCGCCGGTCGACTTCGGCTTTCAGCGTGGGCCAGTCGTGCATCCCGTACTCGCCCGCCAGCGTCCGCTGCGCATCGGCAAGCGACGATCCAGGGGTGGTTTCACGCAACGCGACCAGGAGGTCTTTGGCCTGCTTTCGCAGGAACTCCATGCTCGGCTTGTCAGGCAGCAGTCTCACAACGCGTCCTCTCGTTCCCGGACTCGCACGGGCTACAAGAGAGCGTCACCAACTGCGCTCAATCCGTTGAAAGGTGAGGTGGCTTCCAGCCTTCCGGCGAGTCTCGACGCGTCCCCACAACGCCCCCAAGACGCTACCCAACCCCACCCCCCAGGTCAACGCCCAACAACCACCCCACCCGCATGCCACACTCCCGCACCAGCCACCCACCCGGACCGCCACCGGCCACTTCAACCCCGAATCACACCGCGCTCCAGCCGCTCCGACCCGCACTGGCCACGCTGCCGCACCGGCCATCCCCACTCCCAGGGCCGCCACCGCCCACCGGCCACCTCAACCCCGAGCCATCACCGCGCTCCGGCTACCTCCCCGTGGCGGGCCCCTCGGGCCCGGGTGTGGCCGGGGCCGAGGGATCGTGAGCCGCACAGGACGCGGTACGAAACCGTGCTACCGGGTTCGGCGGTTACTTCCTGCCCTGCTTGGTGGGCGGGATGATCGCGCCGTCGCTCGGGTTGGGTTTCGGCTGCTTGGGCTGTTTGGGTTTGCGGACTTCACGTCCGCCTTTGTTCTTCGACATGACGCACTCCGGGGCTTGGTGTTCGCTGACTTCGGACGGGCCGACCGGCCTTCGTACGCCGCGGTACTCCTCATGCCCCGGGGGTTGCCTTCGACGCTACACCCAGGCGACAGCCTTGCCTTCAGTCGTGAGTCGGAAAGCCCAGGTTGATCCCGCCGTGGCTCGGGTCGAGCCAGCGCGACGTGACGACCTTCGTCCGGGTGAAGAAGTGGACACCGTCCATCCCATGCGCGTGGGTGTCGCCGAACAGCGAGTTCTTCCAGCCGCCGAACGAGTAGTACGCCATCGGCACCGGGATCGGGACGTTGACGCCGACCATCCCGACCTCGACCTCGTTCTGGAACCGCCGAGCCGCACCACCGTCGTTGGTGAAGATCGCCGTCCCGTTGCCGTACGGGTTCGAGTTCACCAGGTCGAGCGCAGCGTCGTACGACGCAACGCGGACCACCGACAGCACCGGGCCGAAGATCTCGTCGGTGTAGATCGACATCTCCGGGGTCACCTTGTCGAACAGCGTCGGGGCCAGCCAGAAGCCCTCGGCCGCGCCGTCGACATCACCGTTGCGCCCGTCGACGGTGAGCTCAGCGCCCTCCTCGACGCCGGCGGCGACGTACCCGACGACCTTGTCGCGGTGCGGACCGGTGACGAGTGGGCCCATGTCGCACCCCCGCGTGCCGTCCCCGGTCGTCAGCTTGGCCATCCGGTCCTTGATCTTGCCGATCAGTTCGTCGGCGATCGGCTCGACCGCGACCAGCGCGGAGATTGCCATACAGCGCTCACCGGCCGAGCCGAAGCCGGCGTTCACCGCGGCGTCGGCGGCCAGGTCGAGGTCGGCGTCGGGCAGCACGATCATGTGGTTCTTCGCACCACCGAGCGCCTGCACCCGCTTGCCGTTCCTGGTGCCGTTCTCGTACACGTACTTCGCGATCGGGGTCGAACCGACGAACGACACCGACTTGATGTCGGGGTGCTCGAGCAGCCGGTCGACGGCCTCCTTGTCGCCGTGCAGAACGTTCACCACGCCATCGGGCAGGCCGGCCTCCTTCCACAGCTCGGCCATCGCGTTCGCCGCGGACGGGTCCTTCTCGGACGGCTTGATCACCACACTGTTGCCGCAGGCAACCGCGATCGGGACGAACCACATCGGCACCATCGCCGGGAAGTTGAACGGCGAGATGACTGCGCTGACGCCGAGCGGCTGACGGATCGAGTACACGTCGACCTTGGTCGAGACGCCCTCGCTGAAGCCGCCCTTGAGCAGGTGCGGGATGCCGCAGGCGAACTCGATCACCTCCAGGCCGCGGGTCACCTCTCCGACCGCGTCGGACAGCACCTTGCCGTGCTCGGCGGTGATCAGCGCGGCGATCTGGTCCTTACGCTCATTCACCAGCTCGCGGTACGCGAACAGCACCTGGGTCCGCTTGGTCAGCGACGTCTGGCCCCAGGCACGGGACGCCTCGTGGGCGACCTTCACCACCTCGTCGACGGTGGCGGCCGAGGCCAGGTCGAGCTCGCCGGTGACCTGGCCGGTCGCCGGGTTGTAGACCTTGCTGGTCCGCTCGGCGACGCCGGTCCAGGGGTTGCCGCCGACCAGGTGGGTGATGCGCTTGATCTCAGTACTCACGATGCTTCCTTACTGCATGGGGTGACAGGTTGACGACAGGCTCTTGATCCGAGGCTTGCGGCGGGTCGTTTTGCGGTTCATCCGAGGACCTTCCGGCGGTCGGCCAGGTCGACATCGACGGCGCGGCCGGAGGTGAGGGACTCGATGCCGGCTTCGCAGACCGCGACGGCCGCATAGCCGTCCCAGGCGCTCGGTCCGTCGATCGCACCGCGGGCTGCGGCCTCGACCCAGCGTTGCACTTCGATGTCGTACGCCCGCTCGAAGCGAACCCGGAAGTCGGACGGCATCGCACCGCCCCACTGGCCACCGGCGCGGGTGAACACTCCGGACCCGAGCCCGATGGTCGCACTACCGCGTTCGGCCACGGCCTCACACCGCACCTCGTACCCGACCTGGAAATTCACGAACACCTCGACGTCGGCCATCGCCCCGTTCGCCAACTCGAACAGCGCCAGCTGCGGATCGAGTACGCCGTCGCCGACGAGGCCGCTGGGCTTCGGGGCGTGCACGGTGATCCGGGTGATCTCGTCACCCAACAACCAGCGCGCGATGTCCACCTCGTGCACCATCGAGTCCCGCACGATCATCTCGCTGCGGAACGCCACCGGGGCCGACTTGTTCCGGTGCACGTTATGGAGCACCAGCGTCCTGCCCAGCTCCCCGGAGTCGAGCAGCGCCTTCAAAGCGGCGTACTCCGGATCGAAGCGGCGCATGAAGCCGACCTGGATGAGCGGCCGGCCGACCTTGTGTTCTGCCTCGACGACCTGGAGCGACGATGCCGCGTCCATCGTCAGCGGCTTCTCGCACAGCACCGGCTTGCGGTGCTCCAGGCACACGAGCAGTTGCTCCGCGTGCGCGAAACCGGGCGACGCCAGGATCACCGCGTCCACGTCGTCCGCCGCGATCAGATCGAGCGGATCCTCGACCACCCGGACATCGAGACTCTTCGCGAGTGCCTCGGCGCGGGCGATGTCGGGGTCGGCGACAGCGACCAAGCGCGCGCCGGCGGTACGGCGTGCGACCCGCTCGGCGTGGTCGGCGCCCATCACTCCGACGCCGACGATGCCGACCCGGAGATCAGTCATGGCCCCTCCCTCTCCTCCTCATTGTCCGTAGGCGTGTCAACCGGCCGGGGACCCGCCTGGTCGACGACCGCCTCGGGATTGGCGTCGCGCAGTTCGTGACTGAGCGCTTCGAGCTCGGAACCGCCTGCCATCTCGGTGGTCAACTGCTCGAGCGTGATGTCGGCCCGGTGCGTGTCGAGCGCGACCCGGCCGAGCTTCAGGATGACGAAGTGGTTGCCGACCAGGTACGCGTGGTGCGGGTTGTGGGTGATGAAGATGACTCCGATCCCCGCATCGCGTGCCCTGACGATGTACTTCAGCACCACGCCGGACTGGTTCACGCCGAGCGCCGCGGTCGGCTCGTCCAGGATCAGCACCTTCGCGCCGAAGTGGATCGCGCGCGCGATCGCGACGCACTGGCGCTGACCACCCGACAGCTTGCCCACCGGCTGCTCGAGGTTGGGGATCGAGATCCCCATCTTGGTCAGTTCCTCGCTCGCGATCCGCTTCATCCGCGCCGCCTCCAGCTGGCGGAACGGACCTCTGGTGATCTCGTTGCCGAGGAAGAAGTTCCGCCAGACCGACATCAGCGGCGCCAGCGCCAGGTCCTGGTAGACAGTGGCGATGCCGCTGTCCAGTGACTCCCGCGGCGAGGAGAAATGCCGCTCCTCGCCGTTCACCACCATCGTCCCGGCGGTGTAGTCGTGCAGGCCGGCGATGATCTTGATCAGCGTCGACTTGCCCGCACCGTTGTCGCCCAGCACGCAGGTGATCTCGCCCTGCCGGACCGACAGCGACACACCCCGCAATGCGTCGATGTTGCCGTAGCTCTTGCCGACGTCGTGCAGCTCGACGATCGGCGTGGTCGGGTGGGTGACCGCGTCGGAATCGAAGCTCCTCGTAGTGGTCATCGTGCCTCCGCCCGCCTCTTGACGACGAGGTTGACAATGGTGGCCAACAGCAACATCGCGCCGAGGAACGCCTTGAACCAGTCGGGATTCCACCCGGCGTACACAACCCCCAGCTGAACCATGCTGAAGATCAGCGCACCGATCGCCCCGCCGATCACGGAGCCGTAGCCGCCGGTGAGCAGGCAGCCGCCGACGACCGCCGCGATGATGTAGAGGAACTCCTTGCCGACACCTTCGCCGGACTGCACCACGCCGTTCTGCACGAACAGCAACTGCATACCGGTGAACCAGGCGAAGAATCCCACCGCCATGAACAGGCCGATCTTCACCTTCGTCACCGGGACACCGACCGCGCGGGCCGCCGCGGCGTCACCACCGACGGCGAAGATCCAGTTGCCGATCTGCGTGCGTTGCAGCACCCAGGCGGCGAGGGCGACGAACGCGATCCACCAGACGACGATGATCTTGATCGTGACCCCGCCCACCTTGAACTCCGACGCGAAGATCGCCTTGGCGGTGCTGAACCCGTCCATGTCGCTGATCGAGTTCGACGCGACCGCGCCCGATGTCAGCCGGGTGACCGCGATGTTCAGGCCCTGCAGGATGAAGAAGGTGCCCAGTGTCACCAGGAAGCTGGGCAGCCCGGTCCGCATCAGCAGCCAGCCGTTGAACAGGCCGACCGCCAGCGACAGAGCCAGCGCGATCACGATGCCGACCCAGACGTTCACGCTGAGCTGGTAGGCGATGATGCCCGCGGTCAGTCCGGCCGTCGTCACCGCGACACCGGCCGAGAGGTCGAACTCGCCGCCGATCATCAGCAGCGAGACCGGCACCGCCATCACACCGATCAGTGCGGCCTGGTACAGGATCGTGCCCGTGTTGTTGATGTCACGGAACGGCGGTGCGGCGATCAGGAAGAACACCAGGATGACGGCCGCGCCGACAAGCGATCCGATCTCGGGCCGGCTGAGCAGCCGGGCGCCGATGGACCGGGCGGAGACGCGGTCGTCCGCCGGCACGGTGGTGATGGTCGATGCCATGGCGCTACCTCAGCGCGTCCCGGCCGTCGCGAACTTCTCCACCGTCGCGATGTTCGACTGGTCGATGAAGGCCGGTCCGGTCAGAGTCGCCTCGCCACCGCCGATGGTGTTCCCGTTGGTCTTGTAGAGCCAGATCGAGTCGACCGCCAGATAGCCCTGCAGGTACGGCTGCTGGTCGACGGCGAACTGCACCCTGCCGTCCTTGACCGCCGCCACCATCTCCTTGCTCATGTCGAAGCTGCCGATCTTGGCCGCCGAACCGGCGTCCTTGGCCGCGGTCACCGCGGTCAGTGCGATCCCGGCGTTCAGCGCGACCACGTAGTCGGCAGTCTTGTCCTGCTGCAGCTTCGAGGTCAGAGTTGCCTGCGTGCCCGGCTGGTCGGTGCCGTTGACGTTCACGTTCTCGACGTTGCCGAACTTGTCCTTGATGCCCTGACAGCGGGCCTCCAAGCTGACGTTGCCCTGCTCGTGGATGACACAGAGGACCTTCTTCGCGCCGAGCTGCTTGAGCTTGTCACCGGTCGCCTGGCCGGCGATCCGCTCGTCCTGGCCGAAGTACCCGACCGCGCCGGTCGTCTTCCAGGAGTCGAGGCCGCCGTTGAGGACCGACACCGGGATGCCGGCCGCGATCGCCTTCTTGACGTTCGGGATGACCGCGTCCGGCTTGTTCAGCGTGACCGCGATGCCGTCGACCTTCGAGTCGATCGCGGTCTGCACCAGGTTGGCCTGCGCAGCCCCGTCCGGGTCGGCGGAGTACTGCAGCTCGATGTTGTCCTTCTTCGCGGCCGCCTCGGCACCGCGCCGGACAATGTCCCAGAAGGTGTCGCCGGGACCCGAGTGGGTGATCAGCGCGACCTTCATCCGCGGCGTGTCCGCGACGCTCCCGCCGCTGCCGCCGGAGTTCTGCTCCTCCTGCTTGCCCCCGGAGGAACTGCAGGCCGCCAGCGCTGTCACCAGTGCGATCACCGCGCTCGCGGCCACCGCCTTCTTCTGCCACCGAATCATGAGTCCAACCAGCCTTTCAGACGAGCCGCGGCCACTCCGCGGAGTTGCGTGGGACCAGAGAGTTTCACACTCTGCTGGCCGTCACCTCGATTCGCCACCCCCGTGGGATCTCAGATAGGCCAACGTGCGCTCCGCGATCGGAAGCGGCACGTCGGGTGGGCAGGGGAACATGTCCTGCTCGACGATCGCGAACAGGTCACCGCCGAGCGCAGCCAACGCATCCAGCACCGGCGGCAGCTCGGGTACGCCGTTCGGCGGCTCGCACATCACGCCGCGCCGGACGGCTTCGTCGACACTGAGGCCCTCGGCCTCGACCTCGGCCAGGACCGTTGGATCCACCTGCTTCAGGTGGACGTACCCGATCCGGTCGGGGTACTTGCGGATCAAATCGAGGTTGTCACCGCCGCAGTAGCTGATGTGGCCGGTGTCGAGGCACAGGTTCACGTAGTCGCCGTCGGTCTCCTCGAGGAAGCGCTCGACGGTGTCCTGCGTGTCCACATGCCCGTCCGCATGTGGGTGGTACTGCGTTTGCAGATCGAACTCCTCCGCCAGCCGGCGACCCAGCTCGGTCACCTGCCGGCCGTGCCGTGCCTGACCTTCGTGGTCGAGCCGGTCCTCGACGATCTCGCCGTTGTCGCCGCGCCACATCGACGGCATCACGACCAGATGCTTGGCACCCATCGCGGCCGTCAGCTCGGCGGTCTTCGCAACGTCGCGCCAGGTCGCCTCCCACCCGTCCGGGCGGTGGAGTTGCTCGAAGGTGGTGCCTGCCGTGATCGTCAGGCCGCGCTGGTCCAACTCGTCCTTGAGGCGGACTGGATCGGTCGGCAGGTAGCCGTACGGTCCGAGCTCGATCCGGAGGTAGCCGGCTGCCGCCACCTCGTCGAGGAACCGCGTCCACGGTGTCTGCCGCGGATCGTCGGCGTACCAGACTCCCCACGAGTCCGGCGCCGTACCGATGCTCAGCGTGCCCATGTCAGCTGTCTCCCTCGACCGGAGCGACGTACAACCGCTGGGACTTCTTGCTCTCCTCGTACTGCGCGGATGCGGCCTGGGTGGACTGCAGCGCGGACACCTCGCTGACCGGGACGTCCCACCAGGACTCGCTGTCCGGCCCGCCGATCAACGGATCGGTCGTGACGTGGATCGCGATCGGGCCGCTGGCAGCCTTCGCCGTACCGATCGCCTTCTCCAGCTCGGAGCGGTCGTGCACCTCAATGACATCGACGCCCAGGCTGCGAACGTTGGCCGCGAGGTCAACCGGCAGGTAGTCCCCGTCCAGCCGCCCGTCGCCGCTGCGCCTGCGGTACGCCGTCCCGAAGCGTTGCGAGCCGAGCGACTCCGACAAGGCGCCGATCGAGGCGAAGCCGTGGTTCTGAACCAGGACGACGATGATCTTCACGTTCTCCTGGACCGCGGTGACGAGCTCGCTCGACATCATCAGGTACGACCCGTCGCCGACGAGGACGAAGACGTCGCGATCCGGTGCACCGAGGCGGACCCCGATGCCGCCCGCGATCTCGTATCCCATGCAGGAGTAGCCATATTCGACGTGGTATCCCTTCGGGTCGCGCGTCCGCCACAGTTTGTGCAGCTCGCCGGGCATCGACCCGGCTGCGCAAACCACCACATCAGATGCCGCCGACAATTCGTTGACGGCACCGAGCACCTCGCCCTGGGTCAGGACGCCGACGGCGAGTTTCGAGGTCACCTCCGCGGGCGGGTTGTAGGTGTTATCCACAATCTCGTCCCACCGGGTTGCGAGAGTGGCCGCCGACGATCTGTACTGGTCGCTCACAGACCAGTCACCGAGCGCAGACGTCAAGGAAACAAGGGCTTCCCGGGCGTCAGCGACCAGAGGAAGGCCGGCATGCTTGCCACCGTCGAAGCGCGCGACATTGATGTTGACGAACCGCACCTCCGGGTTCTGGAAGGCGGTCCGCGAGGCCGTTGTGAAGTCGCTGTAGCGCGTGCCGATACCGATCACCAGGTCAGCCTCACGAGCCAGGGCGTTGGCTGCCGTGGTCCCCGTCGAGCCGACCGCGCCCACCGACTGTGGATGGTCGTAGCGCAGAGATCCCTTGCCTGCTTGGGTTTCCGAGACGGGTACGCCGGTGGCCTCGGCGAACCGGCGCAGTGCGTCCTCGGCGCCGGAGTAGTGCACTCCACCACCGGCGACGATCAGCGGCGCCTTCGCGGCCCGTAGGAGATCTACCGCCTTGTCGACAATTGATGCCTCGGGCAATGGTCTGGCGACGTACCAGGTGCGCTCGGTGAAGAGCTCGTCCGGCCAGTCGTAGGCCTCGGCCTGGACGTCCTGCGGCAGGGCCAGTGTCACCGCGCCGGTCTCGACCGGGTCGGTCAGCACCCGCATGGCGTTCAGCAATGCCGACGGCAGCTGCTCGGGGCGCCAGATGCGGTCGAAGTACTTCGACACCGGGCGGAACGCGTCGTTGACGGAGACGTCGCCGGCGCCGAAGCTCTCCAACTCCTGCAGCACGGGGGTCGCCACCCGGGTTGCGAACACGTCGGAAGGGAGGATGAGTACCGGCACCCGATTCACCGTGGCGAGGGCCGCGCCGGTCACCATGTTGGTCGAGCCCGGGCCGATGCTTGCCGTGCAGGCGTAGGTCTGGAGCCGGTCACGGGTGCGGGCGAAGGCGGACGCGGTGTGCACCATGGCCTGCTCGTTGCGGGCCAGGATGTACGGCAGCGCCGTCGGGTCCTCGAGCTCGGCCTGCAACAACGCCTGGCCGACGCCGGCCACGTTGCCGTGCCCGAAGATGCCCAGACACCCGGCGAACAGGCGCTGCCGCTCGCCGTCACGCTCCGAGTACTGGACGCTCAGGAATCGCACCAACGCCTGCGCGACCGTGAGACGCACCGTCATGACTTCTCTCCTCCGAAAGGATCTGCTGCATCGAAAGGCCCTGCTGCACCGAAAGGCAGGCGCGGGTCGATCTGCTGGGTGGCCCACAGGTCGCGGACCCAGCCGTGGTTGGGGTCGTCGGTGATCAGCCACTGACGTTCGGTTCCGGGGCCGGCCATCACGTTCAGGTAGTACATGTCGTAACCAGGAGGCGCCATCGCCGGACCATGCCAACCATGAGGCACCAGCACCACATCCCCGTCGCGGACCTCCGCGAGGACGTCGATGGGACGGTCCTCGGTGCCGTAGACCCGCTGGTAACCGATCGGGTCGTTGCCCTTGACACCTTCCGGGGCAGCGTCGGAGACCTGGAGCTCGAAGTAGTAGATCTCCTCGAGCACGCTCTCCTTGCCAGGCTTGTGCTCGTCGTGCTTGTGCGGCGGGTACGACGACCAGTTCCCTGCCGGGGTGAGAACTTCGCAGGCGATGATCGAGTCGGCTTCGAGAACGGTCGGCGTGCCGAAGTTGCGGACCTGGCGGGAAGCGACGCCCGCTCCGCGCAGCTCGGTCTCCACTTGCTCGACGCCGATCCGGCGGTACGGGTAGTCGTTCGCGGCCTTCGCGTGTGGGAAGGCAATGCGAGCGCCGCCCGCGCTGGTGACGGCGAGGGTGGAGCCGCGCGGGATGTACGCGAAGTCGGTCGGGCCGGCGAACACGTCAGCGCGGCCGCCGAGCGGGAGAGTCTCGCCATCGACGATCACCTCGGCTGATCCGCTCAGCGGGAGGACGAGGTACTCGCAGTCGCCGGTGTCGATCTCGATTGACTGCCCGGGGCGCAGGGTCGCGACGTACAGGCCGCTGTGCTCCCAGTCCTTCTCCCCTGGGGTGACGGCCACGTCGAATCCCTTGCGGGACGTGGATCCAGCCGGCCGGAACCACCTACTCATGGGCGTCCTCGCTTCGCTCCGGGCGCCCATGAGGCACAAGTCGGGCTGTGTTTTTCGATTCCCTCGCGCTGCTCGGTCATGCGGCACCTCCGTGTACCAGGGCTGCGGCGTGGTCGACGGCGTACGCGACGTTGCCATCGGGCGGGAAGAGGAGCGCGCGCCCGACAACGAGGCCGCGGACCGATGGGAGGCTCATGGCCTTGCCCCAGGACGCGTACGTCTCTTCGGGAGCGACGGTCGGGTCGCCGCCGAGGAGCAGCGTCGGAAGGGTGGTCGAGTCCATGACTCGGTCCAGGTCGTCGACGACCGGGAGCTTGAGCCAGGTGTACGCGCTCGTGGCGCCCAGACCGGCGGCGATGTTCACCGACTTGATCACCGAGTCGGCGTCGAGGACGTTGGTGACGCGGCCGTCGCGGCGGGTAGACCAGAACGGCTCGACCATCGCCATCAGCTTGTGCTCGGCGAGCTCGGTGACCGCCTTCGCGCTGGCTTGGAGCGTGGCCACGGTGCCGGGGTCGCCGAGGTCGATCCGGGTCAGCATCTTGCCGCCGTCGAGGCGGCGGGAGGCGATGTCGGCTGCTGTCGCGTACGCGGTGAAGCGGTCGTCGAGTTCGAAGGCCGAACCTTGCAGGCCGCCGCGGTTCATCGAGCCGATGACGACCTTGCCCTCGAGCGCGCCGAGCAGAAGGAGGTCCTCGAGGACATCCGGGGTTGCAAGGACGCCGTCGACGCCGGGACGCTCGAGTGCTGTGATCAGGCGGTCGATCAGCCCGGGACGGCTGGCCATCGCGAGACGGTCGTCACGTACGCCGAGGGCACCGCGGGCGGGGTGGTCGGCGGCCACGATGAGCAGGCGGCCGTCCTCCCCGACGAGTTCACGGGTCCGGCGCCGCTGCCACGCGTCCGCAACCCGCTCAGGGTGGCGGACCCGAATCTCAGTCAGCTCAGCCAACCGAGCCCCATACCCCTGCCCAGCCCCAGACACATACACCGGCAGCTGCACCGCTGGCTGCGCCGGCAGCTGCACCGACCCTTGCCACGACTGCTGCTCCGATCCCCGCGACGGCAGGTGCACCGCAGGCTGCGACGCCGGCTGCTCCGATCCCTGCCACGACTGCTGCTCCGACGGTTGCTCCGATCCTTGCCAGGACTGCTGCTCCGGAGGTTGCGACGGCGCTTGCTCCGACCCTTGCCACGGCTGCTGCTCCGGCGCTTGCTCGGACCCTCGCGACGGCGGTTGGCCTGATGACTGCGCTCGTTCTTGCACTGACGTTGGCCCCGCTGGTTGCATCGGTGGTTGAGACGGTGATTGCGCTGCTGCTTGCGAGCGCGGATGCGCGGTAGAGAAGTCCAGGTTGGCGATCGCGGTCGTCTGGTCGTCAGCGGCAGGGCCGGTGGGGGTGGGCTGGTTGGTGGGGGTCGGTTGACCGGTCGGAGTCGCCGCTTGCCACGCGGCGGCGGGATCCTCCTGCCCAACGTCCCTGCGGGGTGCATGGTGACGCCCCGGACCTCTCGGCGTGGCTGGACCCTGTGGCGTGGCAGGACCGTGTGGCATCACGTCGCCGGGTGCCACCTGACCCGGTGGGGTCGCCTGACCGTGTGGCGTCACGTCGTCGGGTGCCACCTGACCCGGTGGTGTTGCCTGACCGTGTGGCGTCACATCGCCTGGTGCCACCTGACCCGGTGGTGTTGCCTGACCGTGTGCTGTCGCCCACCCTGGCGCGGCGGGTGCTGCGGCTGGGTGGGACGGTGCTGAATCGGGCCACGACTCGACGGTTGGGTCGTCGGGGTAGCCCGGAGCCTGTGCGACCACGGTTGGGTCGTTGGCGCCGCGTGGTGCGGATGGCACCGTGTTGGTTGGGTCGTTGGCGCCGGGCTGGGCGATCACGGTGGTGTCGTTGGAGCCGGGGTAGTGGGCCGCCGGTTTGTGGGGGCGGGGCCGGCTGGTGTGGGCGGGCAGGGTGGGGTCGTCGGGGCCGGGCAGTGCGGAGGGGACTGCGCCGCCGGGCGGTGCGGAGGGGACTGCGCGGCCGGGGGGTGTGGACGGGACGGCGACCGTTGGGTCGTCGGCGCCGGGCCGGTGGGCAACTGTCGGGTCGTCAGGGCCGGCAGGGGCGAAGGGTGCTGCGCGGCCGTGGGGTGCGAGCGGGACGGCGACCGTTGGGCCGTTGGCGCCGGGCCGGTGGGCGACTGTCGGGTCGTCGGGGCCGGGGGTTGCGGACGGGACGGGGACCGTTGGGTCGTCGGGGCGATGGCTGCGCGGGTGGGCGGCGGGGTCATCGAGGGGTGGGCCGTCGGGGGTGGGGGTGAGGACTGTGGGGTCGTTGTCCGGGTCGGGGCGGCGGATCGGGATGGGGCGGCGGGACTCGGGGTTCTGGTCGGGAGGGGTCATGCTTCATCACCCATGTGGGAGAGAACTTCCTTGGTGGTGGGCATGGCGGTCGAACATTCGAGGCGGGACGCGACGATGGCGCCGGCCGTGTTGGCGAAACGGATGATCTTCTCCAGAGGCCAGCCGGACAGCAGGCCATGACACAACGCGCCGCCGAACCCGTCGCCGGCGCCGAGGCCGTTGACGACCTCGACCGGGTACGGCGGGACCTCGACCCGCTCGTCCCGGGTCCGGGCCAGAGTGCCCTTCGGCCCTTGCTTGACGACGGCGAGGTCGAGACCGCGGTCCAGCAACGCCTGCGCCGCCTTGTCCGGATCCGTTTCGCCGACCGCGACCTCACACTCCTCACGGTTGCCAACAGCAACCGTGCAGTACTCCAACGCCCGGCTGACCTGCTCGTGCGCCTCGCTCGGATCGGCCCAGAACATCGGACGGTAGTCGAGATCCAGCACCGTGATCGGCCGCCGTCCACGAGCTTCCCAGGCAGCGAAGTGCGCCGACCGGGATGGCTCAGCCGACAGCCCGGTCACGGTGGACCAGTAGATCCGCGCGTCCCGGATCGCGTCGAGGTCGAGCTCCGACGGGTTGATCACGAGATCCGGCGCCTTCGGGAACCGGTAGAAATACAAGGGGAAACTGTCCGGCGGGAAGATCTCGCAGAACGTGATCGGCGTCGGCAGCCCGTCGACCGGCGTCACGTACCGATCGTCGACCCCCAGCTCGAGCAGAGTCCGATGGATGAAGGTGCCGAACGGGTCGTTGCCGGTCCGGCTGATCACCGCCGACTTCCGCCCGTGCTTCGCCGCGGCCACCGCCACGTTCGTCGCACTGCCACCCAGGAACTTCCCGAACGACGTGACGTCCTCCAAGTGCGTGCCGATCTGCAGCGGATAGAGGTCCACTCCGATTCGCCCGATCGTCAGTACGTCGTCCGCCATCACACCGCCACCAGATCATCGACTGTCAACAACGTCATCACACGGCCTCCGCGATCCCGCGCAGATGCGCGATACTCGCCCGTACGTCGACCACCGGGCCCTCGTCGATCGGCCGGTCCGGCAGGATCGTGTCCTGCTCCAGCACGTACCAACCGTCGTACCCGGCCTTCTCCAGCGTGCTGATGATCGCGGTGAGGTCGATGTCGCCGGCGCCGAGCGGGCGGTACATGCCCTGCCGGACGGCGTCGGTGTAGGTGACCTCGCCGGCCTGGACCTTCGCGGCCCAACCGGCGTCGACGTCCTTCAGGTGGGTGTGCTTGATCCGGGCGGTGTGGCCGAGGGTCAACGCGACCGGATCGACGCCGCCGATCAGCAGGTGGCCGGTGTCCAGGGTGAGACCGATCGACGAGCCGCGCAGGACGCGGTCGACGTCGTCGGTGTTCTCGACCATGGTGCCGACGTGTGGGTGGATCGTGGCCAGCACGCCGCGGTCCGCAGCCATCGCGGACAGCTTGTCCAGGTTGGCGAGCAGGGTGCCCCAGCCGTCCTCGTCCAGCACCGGTCGGTCGTCGTACCCCTCCTTGCCGGTCGCGGCGGCGAGGACCAGCGTGGTCGCACCGGCGGCCACGAACCCGTCGAGCGCCGTGGTGACCTCGACAGCAGGGTCGTACGACGGATCGTGCAGGACGACCGGGACGAATCCGCCGACCGCCCGCAGACCCACATCGGCGAGCGTCTTCGCCTTGTCGGCCGGGTCGTCCGGCAGGAATCCGATCGGGCCGAACTCGGTCGCGGCGAGGCCGACGGCGCGCATCTCGGCCAGCACTGCCTCCGCGTCGTACTGCCAGCCCCAGCCCGGGACCTCGCAGACGCCCCACGAGATCGGGGCGCCGGCGATCCGGGCAGCGAGATCAGTCATCGAGCAGGTCTCCTCTTCAGGGGTTCAGGGTGACGACTCAGGGGTTCAGGGTGACGACGCGGTTTTCGTGGCGGGACTGTTCGCACGCGTCGGCGATGCGGAAGGCCGCGAGCGCATCGCGGACAGTGCAGGGCACCTCACGGGTGCCCTCGGCAACCTCGGTGAAGGCGGTCAGCTCGGCCACGTACGCCGGCTGAAAGCGGTCCATGAAGGTCAGATGCGGCTTCCCGTCGGGGAAGGTGACGCCGGGCTCCGCCGAGCGCAGCGCCGTGTGCTCGTCCAGCCCGACCGCGACCGAACCCAGACTGCCCAGGAGCTCCATCCGTACGTCGTGGCCCGCGCCGTTGTAGCGCGTGCCGCTGACCGCGACGAAGGTGCTGTCGTCCAGCGTGAGCAGAGCAGCCGCCGCGTCCACATCACCGTACTCGCCGAAGAATGCCTCGCCGCGGTTGGCGCCGGTCGCGTAGACGCTGACGACCTCGCGGCCGGTGACGTACCGGATGATGTCGAAGTCGTGCACGGTGCAGTCGCGGAAGAAGCCGCCGCTCTGCGGGATGTACTCGCGGTGCGGCGGGAAGGCGTCGTTCGTGTTCGCGCGGATGTGGTGGATGAAGCCGAGCTCGCCGGACTCGACCTTGGCCCGCGCGGCCTGGTAGCCGGCGTCGAAGCGGCGCTGGAAGCCGATATGCACCGGTACGTCGGACGCCTCGACCAGCTCGACCACACGCTCAGTCTCGGCGAGGTCGAGCGCGACCGGCTTCTCGCAGAACGTCGGAATGCCGGCCGCAACACCGGCCGCGATCAGCTCTGCGTGCGCCGACGTGGCGGCGGCGATGACGAAGCCGTCCAGCCCGCTCGCCAGCAGGGCCGGAACGTCAGCGGCGAACTCGACCCCGAGATCCTTCGCGACCACCTCGGCGCGTCCAGGGTCGGCGTCCGCGACGACCACCTGATCCACCGCCGGCAACCCCCTGAGCGTCGCGGCGTGGAACGCCCCGATCCGCCCCACCCCGACCAACCCGATCCGCATCCCCAGCCGCCTCTCTCGTCGTACCCGGCCAGCGGCCAGGCGCAGTCAGTCGACGGCTCCAGCATGGTCCGGCGCCGCCCGCCCGGCCAGCTTTCCGGGCCACCGAAGACGTGTCAATAGTTTGTTAGCACATTCGGACGTGCAGACATGCTTACGCGGCTCGGGTAGCATCCGGCCATGGCCGCCCTGCCGATCAGCATCGATCGGACGAGCCCGGTGCCGCTCTACCACCAGCTCGCCGAGCAACTGACCGCTGCCATCAGCGGTGGCACGCTCCGCCCCGGCGACCCGTTCGAGAACGAGATCGCGATGTCGGACCGCCTCGGCCTGTCCCGGCCGACCGTCCGCCGCGCCATTTCCGAACTGGTGAACAAGGGACTGCTGGTCCGCCGCCGCGGCATCGGCACCACGGTCGCGAACCAGATGGTGCACCGCAAGGCCGAACTGACCAGCCTGTACGACGACCTGGTCCGGGAGGGCCGGACACCGCGGACCGACGTGCTCGCGCTCAGCTGCGAGGCGCACGACGACCGGGCCGCCGAGGTGCTCGGGTTGCCGCCGGGCAGCCCGCTGGTGTCGATCGTGCGGCTGCGGTACGCCGGCGACCAGCCACTCGCCATCCTCCGCAACTGGTTGCCACCAGCAATGAATGACCTGACCGCGACCGAACTCGAGACCGACGGCCTGTACGCCGTCCTCCGGGCTCGTGGGATCCGCCCGACCGTCGCCCGCCAGCGGATCGGCGCCCGCAACGCCACCGCCGAGGAACGCCGCACCCTGCACATGTCCAAGGCCGAGCCCTTGGTCACCATGACCCGCTCTGCCTACGACGCCGCCGGCTCCCCCGTCGAATTCGGCGACCACTGCTACCGAGCCGACCAGTACTCGGTCGAGGTCCTGGTCTCCGACCGTTGATCAACGCACGATCGCCGCACCGAAAGGCGCAGCGAGCGGGACGACGAACAGCGCAACCCTCAACGACGGGTCAAGGGCGCTCCATACGCCGTCCGCGACGTCCTGCCAGCCACTCCCGATCCCGACGACCTCGGGGTAGCCGGAGGTGATCACGTCGGCGGCTGTCCCGGCGTACGTGCTGACGTGGACGCCGGTTGCCGGCGGCAACTCCGGGACGAACAGGGACGGGTGCTCCACCAACTCCTCAGCGCCGGGGACCGACCGGGCAGAGCCGACGATCACGCCGGTCCCGTCCGTCGACGCGGTCGCGAAGATCCTCGGCGTACGAATCGGCGGGTCCGGCTCATACGCGTGATCCCGCAGCGCCACCTGCAGATCACGCCCGTCTCGGCGCGCCTGCGCGAGCTCGCTCACCTGCGTCCCGTTCCCGACCACGAGCCAGCCGTCGCCACGAACGGCGGCCGTGTAGTGACGGAGGTCGTCGGTAGACGCACCCGAGACGTCCTGCACCACGACCGAGTCGTCCGACACCACCAGCTTCCGCCCCTGCGACGCCGCAGTACGTCCCGTCAACCAGTACGCCGCAAACCCGGCACCGTCCGGATCCCGCCCCAGCACCAACCCACGCCCCGGGTACTCCACCGCACCAACGACATCCACAAGTCCACGCACGGCGTCATCCTCGCATCGCAGCGGATGACCGGATCGTCGGGCTGGGGAAACCTAATTGCGCGCCCCGAGCGGTGCACCTACCGTGAGCCGGTGACATTGGATCCGTATGGGGACGAGGAACTCGTCGAGCTGTACGACGTCGACAACCCGGCCGGGGACGACCATGACTACTTCCGGCGGCTGGCCGGCACGATCGGGGCCACCAAGGTCGTCGACCTCGGCTGCGGGACAGGGCTGCTGACCAGGTCGCTGGTGACGCCCGGACGCGTCGTCATCGGAATCGACCCGAGCGCGACGATGCTGAACTTCGCGCGCCGGCAACCGGGAGCGGAGGCTGTGACCTGGATCGACGGCGACGCCTCGGCGATCGCGTCCACCGGAGACATCGATCTGGTCGTGAGCAGCGGCAACACGATGATGCACATCCCCGATGACGACCTTTCGTCCGCGCTGAAGTCCTGCGCCGGCGCCCTGCGGCCCGGCGGCGTGATGACCTTCGAGAGCCGCAACCCGGCCACGCGTGCCTGGGAGGGTTGGACCAGGCAAGCGACGTACGGCGACCGCGACACGTCAGTGGGTCACCTGCGCGAATGGATCGAGGTGACCGAGGTGGACGCCGGGCGGGTGGTGTTCGACGCACACAACCTGTTCGACGACGGCCGCGACGCTGTCTACACCACCACCCTCTACTTCCGCACCGCCGAGGAGATCACCGCCGCCCTCGAAGACGCCGGCTTCGGCGCCGTCACCGTCCGAGGCGGCTGGCACAACGAGACCGCAACCCCCACCTCTCGCCTCCTGGTCGTCCACGCGACTAAGTAGTAGCCCCACTGGCCGGACGGGACCTCCGTCCGGCCGACTGGCGAAAACTCAGGCCTGGTTGGCGAGGAGGGTCCGGACCAGGCGGAGGCCTACGGAGAGGTGGGCCAGTTCTGGGCCTTCGGTTTCCACAATCTCCTCGAGCATGGTGGCGGCTCGGGACAGGGCTGCTTCGTTCTGGTCCTGCCAGGTGATGACGCGGTCCTCGGGCTCGTCGGTGGCGTCCGTGGTGGCGAGGACCTGGCGGGTCAGGCGGGCGTGGACGGCGTGCAGGTCGTCGCGCAGCGCGGCCCGGGCCATCGTCTGCCAGCGGTCGGTGCGGGGCAGGTTGATGATGCGTTCCAGGAACCGACCCAGTTGCAGCCGCTCACCGAGGGCGAAGTGGACCTTGGCGACCTCGAGGATGTCGAGGTTGTCGCGGGACGCCGTCTCGACGACCCCGAGTCCGGCGTACGCCGGGGGCAGCACAGCGATCCGGGTGGCGAACTCGGGCGAAACCCCCTTCTGTACAAGGGCTTCCCGCCGCTGCTCGAACAGCGCCAGCTCGCGACCCCGCAAGACGTCGGGCAGGGCTGCGGTCAGCTTCGCGATCCCCGGCCCGAAGAACTCGATCAGTTCCTCGATGTCCACCGGAGGCCGCTGGCTGCTGACCAGCCACCGCGTGGCCCGCTCGACCAGCGTGCGGGTCTCGAGCCGCATGTGCGTCTGTGTCCCCGCGTCGACGATGTTGTCGAGGGCGGCGTTCCCGGACAGCAGCTCGGGCTGCGCAAAGATCCGCGAGGCAGCCAGATTGGCGCGAACGACGTCCTCGACCGTGCCGCCGGTCTCCAGCGACAGCCGGTGGTACGCCGTGATCCCGGAGGTGTTGACGAACTCGTTGACCACCTGGGTGGTGATGATCTCGCGCCGCAGCTGGTGGGACTGGATCTGCTCGGCGAACCGTTCCTGGATCGCCTTCGGGAAGTAGCTGGACAGCTTGTGCGCCAGGTAGTGGTCGTCCGGCAGCGAGGTCTTCAGCAACTCGGCCTCGAGCACGATCTTGGTGTAGGCGATCAGCACCGACAGCTCAGGTGAGGTCAGCCCGCGCCCGTCGGCCTTGCGCCGCTTGAACTCGGCGACACTCGGCAGGAACTCCAGCTCCCGGTTCAGCAGTCCTTGCTTCTCCAGCCGCCGTACCCAGTCCTGGTGGACGTGCATCAGGGCCGGCGCCTGCGCGACCCCGTTGGCCAGCGCGACGTTCTGCCGGTAGTTGCTCTTCAGCACCAGCCCGCCGACCTCGTCGGTCATCGAGGCGATGATGTCGTTGCGCTGCTTCTCGGTCAGGTCGCCGTCGGCAACCACCTTGTCCAGCAGGATCTTGATGTTCACCTCGTGGTCGGAGGTGTCCACGCCGGCCACGTTGTCGATGAAGTCGGTGTTGATCCGGCCACCGCCCGCGGCGTACTCGATCCGGCCCAGCTGGGTGAAGCCGAGGTTGCCGCCCTCGCCGACCGCGCGGGCGCGCAGGTCGGCGCCATTGATCCGGATCGCGTCGTTCGCCTTGTCGCCGACGTCGCCGTTCGACTCGGTCGACGCCTTCACGTAGGTGCCGATGCCGCCGTTCCAGAACAGGTCGACCGGCGCCTTCAGGATCGCGTTCATCAGTTCGGCCGGCGTCAGTGTCGCCGGGCTGCCCTCGATGCCGAGCACCTCGCGGACCTCGGCCGAGATCGGGATCGCCTTGTCGGTCCGCGGGTAGATGCCGCCGCCCTCGGAGATCAGGCCCGAGTCGTAGTCGGCCCAGGACGACCGCGGCAGGTCGAACAGCCGCCGCCGCTCCAGGTACGACTTGGCGGCATCCGGTGCCGGGTCGAGGAAGATGTGCCGGTGGTCGAACGCCGCGACCAGCCGGATGTGCTCCGAGGCGAGCATCCCGTTGCCGAACACATCTCCGGACATGTCGCCGACACCGACGACGCTGAAATCCTCGTTCTGGCAGTCGTGGCCCATCTCGCGGAAGTGCCGCTTGACCGACTCCCAGGCACCACGCGCGGTGATGCCCATCGCCTTGTGGTCGTACCCGACCGAGCCGCCGGACGCGAACGCGTCACCCAGCCAGAAGCCGTACTGCTTCGCGACCCCGTTGGCGATGTCCGAGAACGTCGCCGTGCCCTTGTCCGCGGCAACGACCAGGTAGGCGTCGTCACCGTCGTACCGGACCACGTCCCGCGGCGCAACGATGCCACCGGCAACGATGTTGTCGGTGATGTCGAGCAGCCCGGAGATGAACGTCTTGTACGACGCGATGCCCTCGGCCAGCCAGGCGTCGCGGTCAACCGTCGGATCGGGCAGCTTCTTGGCGTAGAACCCGCCCTTCGCGCCGACCGGCACGATGACCGAGTTCTTCACCATCTGCGCCTTGACCAGGCCGAGCACCTCGGTCCGGAAGTCCTCGCGCCGGTCGGACCAGCGCAGCCCGCCGCGGGCGACCGCGCCGAAGCGCAGGTGCACACCCTCGACCTGCGGCGAGTACACGAAGATCTCGTACGCCGGCCGCGGCTGCGGCAGATCCGGGATCGCCTTCGGCTCCAGCTTCAGCGAGATGTAGTCACGCGGCTCGCCGTCGGCGATCCGGGGCTGGAAGTAGTTCGTCCGCAGCGTCGCCTTGATCACGGTCAGGTACGAGCGCAGGATCCGGTCCTCGTCCAGGCTCTGCACCGTGTCCAGCGCGGCCAGGATCTCCTTCTCCAGCTGGGCTGTCCGGGCGATCCGGTCCGGGTCGTCGCCGGCGCCGCGGGCCGGGTCGAAGCTCACCTCGAACAGCTGGACGAGCAGGCAGGCCACGTCCACGTGGTTCAGGAACGTGTTCTGGATGTAGTCCTGGCTGAACGGCGTACCGCCCTGCCGGATGTACCGCTGGTACGCCCGCAGGATCGACACCTGGCGCCAGCTGAGGCTTCCGCGCAGGACCAGCGCATTCAGCTTGTCCGACTCGGCCCGGCCCTGCCAGACCGCCTGGAACGTGTCGGAGAAGAGCTTGCGCAGCTCCTCGCGCTCGTCGGGTTTCTCTGGCGCCTTCAGCCCGAAGTCGTAGATGTACACCGTCGCGTCGCCGCGCCGGATCTCGTACGGGCGCTCGTCGATGACCTCGACGCCCATGTGGGTCAGGTGCGGCAGCACCTGCGACAGCGACAGCGCCGTTCCGGTCCGGTAGACCTTGAAGCGGCGTTCGCCCTCCCACTCCTCGTCCAGCGGACTGTAGAGCGACATGGCCAGCCCGTTGTCGGGAGGCAGCGACTCCAGCACGGTCACGTCCTTGACGGCGACCCGGGCGTCGAAGTCCTCCTTGTACGCCTCCGGGAAGGCGCCGGCGTACCGGCGGGCCAGCTGCGTCACGGCGCCGTCGCCACCCTGGGCGTGCAGTGCTGCGGTGAAGTCGTCCTCCCAGGCGCGGGTCGCCTCGACCACCTTCTGCTCGAGCAGCTCGGCGTCGAACTCGCCCACGGTCTCGCCCTGCTTCATCCGGACGACGAAGTGGACTCGGGCCAGCACGGACTCGGTCACGTACGCCGCGTAGGTGACGGACTCGGCGCCGATGGCGTCCTTGAGGATCTGCTGCATCCGCAGCCGGACCGCAGTGGTGTATCGGTCACGCGGCAGGTACACCAGGCAGGACAGGTAGCGGTTGTAGACGTCGCGCCGTACGAACAGCTTGACCGCACGCCGCTCCTGCAGGTGCAGCACCGACTGCACGATCGGTAGCAGGTCCTCCACCGGAGCCTGCAGCAGCTCGTCGCGCGGATACGTCTCCAGTACGTCGAGCAAGCCCTTGCCACTGTGGCTGTTCGGGTCGAAGCCGGTCAGCCGGAACAGCTCCAGCGCCTTGCGCCGCAGCACCGGGATCTGCATGACGCTCTCGGTGTACGCCGTCGACGACAGCAGACCGATGAACCGGCGCTCCAGCACCGGGTCGCCGTTCGCGTCGAACTGCTTGATGCCGACATAGTCCAGATACGCCGACCGGTGCACGGTGGACCGCGAGTTCGCCTTGGTCAGGATCAGCAGCTTGCGCTCACGGGCCTTCGCGCTCACCTCCGGCGGCAGCTTGCCGGAGTTCGGCTTCGGGTCCGGCCGGAGGATGCCCAGCCCGGTCCCGGGACGGCCGCGCAGGATGCCCTGCTCGCCCTCCATGGTGAAGTCGTACTCGCGGTAGCCGAGGAAGGTGAAGTGCTCGTCGGCGAGCCACTCCAGCAGCTCGCGCGCCTCCTCCACCTCGTTCTCGCCCACCGGCAGGTCGGCCGCGTTCAGCTCCTCGGCGATCGAGACCGCCTTCTCGTGCATCTTCGGCCAGTCCTCGACCGCCTCGCGCACGTCGTGCAGCACCGTCTGCAGTGCCTGCTCCAGGGCCCGCTGCTCGGCGACGTCGGCGATCCGCTCGACCTCCAGGTGCATCCAGCTCTCCCGGACCAGATCGTGCGCGTCCGAGGCCTCGGTGTCGTCGAGGACCTCCTGCAGCGTGCCGGCGACGTCCCGCCGGACCACGAACTGGGGGTGGATCAGCAGCTGCAACTCGAGGTTGTGGTCGGTGATCGCCATCGAGGCGCTGTCCACCAGGAACGGCATGTCGTCGACCACGATCTCGACCACGGTCCGGCCGTCCGCGGACCAGCCGTGCTCCTCCAGGGTCGGCGTGAAGACATGAACCTTCGCCGTACCCTGCGGCCGCGACGCCGCGGTCTTGTAATGGTGCCGTGCAGCGCCCAGACAGTCGGTCGGCTGGCGTTCGGCCACGTCCTCGGCGGCGACGTAGCGGTAGTAGCGCTCGAGGAACGTCCTCAGCTTCGCCGGATCCACCGATTTGTCGTGCCCGTGTGTTCCCGCAGCCACCGCCTTGGCGAGAACTTCCGCCTTCTGGACGTCCAGCTTGCTCTGCATTCCCCACCGTCTCCACGCGTGCCCTCGGCGCCGCTCGCGCCGGATCGCACGACATTGTGCGATCACTCAGAGACTAGTCCACCTTTGTCACTGGTGTGATGTCGGGACGAGCCTGTCCAGAGCCTTGTAGATCACACTTCACGGATCGGTTGCATCGCGTATTTCACCTGTCAGCAAAGCGCAACGCCAGGGCCGGGCAGGCGAGGACGGCGCGGCGTACCGCGGGCGCATCACCGGCGGTGATCTCCCGTCCGCGCAGTACCGGGAAACCCCACTCGTCGAGGACGACGTCGTCCGGCAACAGGGTGGCGCAGAGGCCGTGCCCGTCGCAGCGCGTCCAGTCGATCTCCAGTCTATTCACCACTCACCTCCAGGCAGAGGTAGGACTCCGTGGACCGGTCGGCCGCAGCCGCCACCGCCTCCGCCGAGGTGGAGCCGGACGTCCTCACCGAACACCTCCAGCGCCGACGCGAGGAACCGCGCCGAGCCGTCCGGGTGCGCGCACGCTCCACGCCCCGGCACAAGACCTAGGTGACGGTGCGCATCGTGCCAGCCGGTCGCCTCGCCGCGCACCAACCTGCCGAAGTCGTCGACCAGAGCCGCGAGGCCGAACACGCACGGCCCGCACTGCCCGGCTGACTGACTCGCCAGCCAGCCCGCGACCCGGTGCACCTCACCGAGCGGGCAGGTGTCCGACCCGAGCGCCAGGATGATCCCGGCGGACGCTTCCGGTCGCTGCAGCGTCAGGCCGTCGGTCCGCGCGAGCCAGCGGCCGTGGTACCCACCCAGCAGCACCGGACCGTGCTCCGCACCCGCGAACTGCAGGACGGTGTCCAGCGGCACACCGGTCGGCGTCTCCATTACACCCGGCTTCAGCACCGCGCCGTCGATCGTCAGCAACTGTGTACCGGGCTCACTGATCAGTCCGGTGCTACTGAACCCTTTCGACCCCAGTCGCGCGAGTACGGCAAGTTGCGCGAACGTCTCCACGTTCGACAGGAACGTCGGCCGCCGGTGGTACCCCTTCCGCGTTGGCAACACCCTCCGCCCAGGCGGTACGGCGGGGCCACCTTCCAACGCACTCAGCACCGCACGGGCCTCACCTGCGACAAAGCGGCCAGTTGTGTCGCTCACCTCGATCGCCAGGCCGTCGTCGCGTTCCACGATCGCCTCCCGAACGGAGGTTGCCGCGGTCGCATCATGTACGGCGATCAGCACGTGGGGCGCACCGAGTGCGCGGGCCAGACCGACAGCGCCGTCCAGGACCAGGTGCGGCGCGACTGTGAGGAGTAGACGGTCCTTGCGGCTCACCGGCTCGCTCTCCGAACCGTTGACGACGACAGCCTCGACGCCGCGCGCCGGGAGGTCAGCCAGCTTCAGTGCGACCAGGAACGCCGCACCGCCGCGTCCTCTGAGGCCGACAGACTCGGCCAACCGCGTGTAGGTCTCGCGGGTGAGGTCCGGCTGAGTGCCGTGGGTCCAGTGATGGCGCTGCAGATCTAGACCGCCCCGGTCGACACCCGCCAGCAACCGTGGCTCACCGATGACCCGCACCCGGGTGTCCTGCAAGGTCGTCATCGCGTTCTCCCGGCTCGTGCGAGGTTCAGCGGCGTACTGGCGCGTGCCGCCTGGCTGCGAGCGCGGTACACACCCGCTGCGGCGACTGCGCCGAGGCAGCCGAGGGTGATGGCGAGCATCCAGGGGGTGCCCCGGTCGGTCCCGGCCAGCAGCGAGTGCCCGATGGACAGCAGCCAGCCGATGGATGCGGCGATGTGGATCGAGCGCCAGTGCCTGGTGACGGTCTCCGACTTCGCGAGGCGGCCGCGGGCGGCTCCGACGACTGCGGCGAGCACCAGCCCGTACAGCGCGAGTACTCCGACGACCATGGCGAACGGGCGGTAGCCGGAGCCGAACGGCCAGACCAGGACGCCCGGACTGATGTCGACGTAGGCGTCGGCGATGACTGCGATGACATGCGTCGTCAGGAGGACCAGACCAGTGGCTGCCGCCGAGCGGTGCACGTACTGCAGCCAGAACCGACGGCCCGGATCACGACTGCCCGACGTGAGGATGCCGAGCGAGGCCGACACCGTGAACATGATCATGGCGACGATTCCCGCCGCGCGGGCGAGGTACCAGAGCGTCATCAGGCGGCTTCGCTCGACGCCGGCCAACCGGACAGCTCAGTGACCTCGCCGCCGTCGTCGATCAGCCGGGCAGGGTGACCAGCCAGGGTCAGCCGCCCGAGAGCCGCCTCCCCTGTCGCGACCAGCGCCGTACTGAAGGTGTTGGCCCGCACTGCGGTTGGCGCCCAGACCGATGCGGTTCGCCACTGACCATCCGCGGGCTTGCCGGTGCGGGGGTCGATGAGGTGGTGTGCGTAGCCGGTCGGCGTCTGCCAGCGCCGTACTGTCCGAGTAGAGGTCGTCAGGCCGCCGTGAGCGAGGGTGACGAGTACGCCGGGGTCACCGGCGCGCTCGGCGACCGTGATGACCCACGGCTTGACCGGATCGCCGGCGGCACGGAGGTCCCCACCGATCTCGACCAGGATTGCGCAGCCGTAGCGCTTGCTGAGCATCAGAGCGGCCCGGTCGGCGGTCCACGCCTTGGCGATCGCGCCGAGGTCCAGAGCACAGTCACTCGGTACGCCGAGCAACGCGAGCTTCCGGTTGAGCTGGACCTGCTGCCAGCCGGGGATCGGTTTCGGGTCGGCCGGCGGCTCTGGGAACCGCCGCCGTACCGCCTCGATGTCGTCGTTGTAGCCGGCCGCGATCACCGCGGCGCCGACCGTCGGGTCGACCGCACCACCGCTCATCGAGGCCGCGACCAGGCTCACGTCGACCAGGTCGACGAGCAGGCGCGACACCGGCACGAGGGCGCCGGCGCGGGAGTTCACGATCGAGAGCTCGGAGTCCGGGCGGAACCGGCTGGCGGCCTTGTCGACGCGATCCATCAGCGCCTTCAGCTCACCACAGGCAGCGCCGAGGACGGCTGGGTCGTCGACCGTCAGGCGGACGGTGCAGCTCCAGGCGGTCCAGGTGCGCGAGGCGCTCATGATCCGTTGCTCCCGCCCTGCGAGGTCGAGCCCGACGAGGCCGAGCCGAGACCACTCGAGCCGCTGTCGTCGGAGCTGGAGCCACCGCTACTGGAACCACCGCTGCTGGAACCACCGGTGCTGGAACCACCGGTGCTGGAACCTGAGCCGGAGCTGGTGGTCGTGCCGGTGCTGCCGTTGTCCGCCTGCCGTGCGGACACGATCGCGACGGACAGTCCGGTGCCGCCGATACCGAGGACCGCTGTCGCGATCGCGGCCGCGGACGCCCGGCGCAGCCAGCGCCGGCGGGCTGAGTGGGGCTCTTCGAACGCCTCTGTGGTGACCATGCCGCCAGCCTCGCGGCAAGCTCATCAGCCGCACTCCAAGAGACCGTCAAGCCAGCATCAAGTTCTGCTGAGAGCTCTCTGTGAGGACCTCTCAGGTCAGCAGTTCCCGCTCACCTCGGGTGGGCAGTCGTTGCCCTCGTGCTTGCGGATGGTGTCGACGATCTCGTCCGACACCTCGCCCAGCACGGCCAGCCGGTCGGGCCCGAAGACGTCGACGAAGAACTCGCGGATCCGGGCCGCGTGGGCCGGCGCACAGGCCTCGATCGCCGCCATCCCCTCCGCGGTGATCGCGATCTCCGGGTACCGGGAGTCGCAGGCCACCTTCTGGATCAGGCCGCGCTTCTCCATCCGGGTCAGGTGGTGCGACATCCGGCTCTTCTCCCACTGGGTCGCCCGGCCCAGCTCGAACGCCCGCATCCGCCCGGTCTTCGACTCCGACAGATTCACCAGGATCTCGAAGTCCGACTTGGACAGGCCGTACTCACGCTGGAGATGACGCTCCATGTGCGTCTCCAGCGTCTTGTGCATCAGCAGGTAGCTGCGCCACGCCTTCTGCTCGTCGTCGTCGAGCCACGGTCCCTTGCCCACAACGACCATGGTACCCGACTGGGTTGACACATCAACCAAGCGCGCTACGATCGATCGCGTTGACACATCAACCTAAATTCTGGGGAGTTCGATATGACTGAGCAGAAGCTGATCGCCGTGGTCGGAGCCACCGGGGCCCAGGGCGGCGGACTGGCCCGCGCGATCCTGGCCGATCCGTCCGGCGAGTTCGGCGTACGGGCGCTGACCCGCAATCCGGAGTCCGCCAAGGCGAAGGAGCTGGCGGCGGCCGGCGTCGAGGTGGTGGCGGCCGACCTGGACGACGAGGCGAGCGTGCGGGCGGCCTTCGAGGGCGTGTACGGCGCCTTCGTGGTGACGAACTACTGGGTCGACCGCACCCCCGAGGAAGAGGCGGCGCGGACCCGGGCGGAGATGGAGCTCCAGCAGGCCGACATCGCCGCGACCGCTGCCAAGGACGCCGGTGTCGCGCACGTGATCTGGTCGACCCTCGAGGACACCAGGCCGTTCTTCAGCGATCGGAACGACGTACCGAGCCTGGACGACGGGCGCTACAAGGTGCCGCACTTCGACGCGAAGGGCGAGGCGGACGAGCTGTTCACGAAGTACGGCGTACCGACGACGTTCCTGCGGACCACGTTCTACTTCGATGCCTTCATCAACGGAATGCCGCCTGCCCGCGGCGAGGACGGCAAGCTGACCATCTCGATGCCGATGGCGGACCGGCTGCTGTCCGGGATCGCGTCCGAAGACATCGGCCGGACCGCACTGGCGATCCTCAAGCGCGGCACGGAGTTCATCGGAGAGACCGTGAGCATCGCCGGGGACCACCTGACCGGCAAGGAGTACGCCGCCGGACTGTCCGACGTACTGGGCGAGGAGGTTGTCTACCAGCCCCCGACCTGGGAGGACTACCGCGCCCTCCCGTTCCCGCTGGCCATCGAGTTCAGCAACATGTTCCAGTTCTACGCCGAAGACGCCGACCGCTTCACCACCGACCGCAACCTCACCAAGGTCCGAGCCCTCAACCCGGCCCTCCAGTCCTTCGCAACCTGGCTGGAAACCCACAAGGACGAACTGAAGGCCTCCCAGAACTGACCGATCCGACCACGCAGCCACGGCGGCTTGGGACCTGCCCAGGCCGCCGTTGCCCTCCTCGATCCCCGCTCACCAACGCACGACACTGACCACCGTTTGCCACCACTCGGACCCCCGAGGAGACGGCGATCTCGATTACGGCCGAGATCATCGCGACCCGCAGAGCTGCGAGCGCCCAACCGCTGTCAACGACGACCGGTCGTATCCACGCGGCTGTCTTCGGATGAGGTGAGTTGGAGGTGGGCCGGGCGGTGTGTTTCGACGTACCCGCCCGTCGGGAGCCGGAGGATCCGGCCGGTCTCGATGCCGTTGGTGGCGATCTTCGTGTCGCGTTGCTGTAGGCCCAGGCAGATACGGCGGGTGATGCTGAAGGCGACCGGTGGGCCGATGATCAGCAGTGCCTGGAACAGGTGGATCAAGGCGTTGACCGAGAGGTGGAACTGGACGGCCATCGTGTCGGCCCCGGCGGCGGCCCAGAGCGTGCCGTAGAAGACGACTCCGGCCACGCCGATGCCGGTGCGGATCGGGTTGCTGCGCGGGCGTTCGAGCAGGTTGTGTTCGCGCCGGTCGCGGGTCACTCGCTCCTCGATGAACGGGTAGATCCCGACGAGCGCGAGGAACAGCGTGCAGATGGCAACCGGGAGCAGGATGGCGAAGCTGATGGTCCTGCCCCACCAGACGGCCTCCCAGCCCGGCGCCAGCCGCAGCGCACCGTCCAGGAAGGCGAGGTACCACGCCGAGCCGACTCCTGCTGAGGTGTTCGCCGGATCGGCCGGGCCGAACAGCCACACCGGGTTGATGGTGGCCAGCGCGCCCATCAGGCCGACTACTCCGGCGACGAAGCAGAACAGACCGACGCTCTTGACCACGGCGACAGTCGCCGGACTTCCCACCACGTTGTCCTCGGTTCGCCCGGGGCCGGCGAACTGCGCCGGTTTGTTCCTGAGCGCGAGCGCCCCGCTGACGATGAAGAGCACAACGAGGAGTGCGGGTAGGACGATGATGTGCAGCGGGTAGAACTGCGTGATCACATCGCCCGGGAAAGCCCCTCCGAACAGCAGCGCCGAGAGCTGCGTTCCCACGAACGGAGTTGCCTGCAGGACGCCGTCGAGTACTGCGAGGCTCGTGCCGGACGCCATGTCGTCCGGGAGCGTCGTACCGGTCAGGCAGGCGCCGAGCGTGATGATCAGCAACCCGAAGACGACCACCCAGTTCAGCCGCCGCGGCCGGCGGAACCCGGCGGTGAAGAACAGCCGCAACAGGTGCAGCAGGATCGCCGCCACCATGATCAGCGCGCCCCAGTGGTGCATCTGGCGCACGAGCAGGCCACCGCGCAGCTCGAAGCTGATCGTCATCGTCGAGTCCATCGCCTGTGACATCTGTACGCCGTGCAGCGGTGCGTACGAGCCGTCGTACACAACGTGCTCGACCGACGGTTGGTACGGCACCATCAGCACAAGGCCGGTGAGCGTCACCACAACGAAGCTGTAGAAGGCGATCTGGCCGAACAGCAGCGACCAGTGATCAGGGAATACTCTCGCTCGCAGATTGCTCCAGGGACCTCGCATGATTCGGCCCTCCTCATACATACGACCCCGCAGCGACCGAGACTGTGACGCCTCGTGCTGCACATCACGTTCTCGACCGCCCTACAGGCAGGGCCGTCGAGACCGAACCTGTCAGGAACGTCGCCGGGACCGGCAGCGGGACCAGCGCGTGGTACACGAGGCTGGGCGAAGCGAGGTTGACCGTGCCGACCGCTGGATCTCGGACGCGCCTTCGAAGATGGTGTAGATCTCTTCCAGCCTGGCGGCAACCGCATAGACCCGGCACAGCCTGGGCTGTGGCACGGGATGGGACGGCGGACCCGCTGATCTGAGCGGCCGGCGTCAGGGTTCGTCGGGTGAGATGCCGCGCACCAGCAGGCCAGGTGTCGCGCCGGCCGGGGCCTCCCAGCGGGTCGCGTAGTGGTCGAGGAAGATCTGCCCGACCAGCTCGCCCCGGCTGCGCACACCGGTCTTGTCGAAGATCGACTTGAGGTGGTCCTGCACGGTGTACGGCGACATGGTCAAGGCGCGGGCGATCTCCTTGGTGACCCGACCCTGAACGCACTGCACGGCCACCTGGCACTCCCGGTCGGTCAGGCCGTACGAGAGGGCGATGACCGGCGCGACGTCCTGCGGGGTGGCGGGATGGATGATCACCGCGGTCCTGTCGCCGGTGCCTCCGCTGAGCCGGGTGCCGTACAGCAGGAGCCAGGCGCCGGAGCGGGTCCGGACCCTGGCTCGGGCGGCCAGTTCGAGGGGGTCGGTGCCGGGCGTGATCGCGCGGGCGCGGGCAGCGATCGCCTGCACCGTCTTCGACTCGCTCGGTGAACTCGGTGGAGGCTCTTCGACAAGCTCGCCGATCCACCGCTCCGCGGCACCGGAGATCGACTCCGGCTCGCCGTGCTCGTCGAATACGACCACCCCTGGGCCGTGGTCCACCGGCCCTCCGACGTACGGCGAGATCGGCCGCGCCAGCATGGCGCGGCGCAGACCAGTCGCGATCACGGGAGCCAACGTGGCCAGCGTCCGCACCTCCCCCTCGGTGAACCAGGCTTCGTCGGCGCGACGCAGGAAGGCCGCCGCGCCCCAGTAGATGCCATCGGCAACGAGCGACACGCGCAGCTCGTCGCCGAATCCGTGGTTCCCTTGGGACCGGTGCCGAACCGAGCGGGACAGCTCGCCGTGGGTGTCGATGCTGGTCGCACCGGCGATCCGGCCGCTGCGGGCGAGGAAGGACCACTTGTTGACGTCCTCGATGACGTACTCGTGATGGGCCAGCCACGAGCCGGAGCAGCCGACGTTCCGGTTGACGCTGCCGGTGAACAGGATCGTTCCCGGGTCGACCGTGTGGCAGCACCAGGCGTGGAAGGGGATGACGGTCGCGAGCACATCGGCTACAGCGGTGCCGAAGTCCACCCACGTCATTCCGCCGCCACCCAGCCGCTGGATCTCGTCGCGGATCCGGGGTGCCAAAGTCCCTGTCACCTCTGCAGAGTACGGCGCGGCCCATGTCCGGCGGCACCCCCAGAATCGTGGGATTGCGGCCATCTGAAGCCGCTCCGCACGCTGAGGGCATGACGACCACAGACACAGCCTCCACGGGGAATCTCCACGACGTGACGCCGAGCCGGATCTTCGAGATCGCGCAGGGCTTCATGGCCAGCAAACACCTGTTCGCGGCGTCCGAGCTCGGCGTGTTCGAGGCGCTGGGCGAAGGGCCGGTGGATCTCGCCGGTCTCGCCGCCCGCACCGGTCTCACCCGGCGTACGGCACGCATCAGCGCGGACGCCATGGTCGCGATCGGCCTGCTCGAGCGGCATGGCGACCGCTACGCGAACAGCTCGGTGGCGGCCACCTTCCTGTCCGGCGCGACCCCGGCCGACTTCCGGCCGCTGCTCAGGTTCTGGGACCGGCTCAGCTACCCCGCCTGGGAGGACCTCGCCGGCGCCCTCGGCCGCGGCCGACCGGTCCACGAGATCTTCGAGATCGACGACGACCTGATACCGATCATGTCGGCCGGCATCGCCGCCGCCACCGCCGCGGCCTGCCATGCCCTTCCCGAGGCGGCCGCGCTGCCTGCAGGAAGCCGGCTGCTGGACATCGGCGGAGGCACCGGTTCCTGGTCGATCGCCCTGGCCGCGGCCGACCCGGCCCTCACCGCGACCGTCTTCGAACTCCCCTTCGTTGCGCCCGTCGCAAGGGAACAGCTGCGCGCCACGGCGTACTCAGACCGCCTCGACGTCCGCGTCGGTGACATCCTCGTGGCCGACGATCTGCCGCGGGGGTACGACGCCTTCCTGCTTGCCAACCTGGTGCACTGCTTCGCTCCGGAGACCAACCAGTCGATCCTGCACCGGATCCGCGCCGCTGCCGAACCCGGGGCCCGCCTGCTGCTCGCCGACTTCTGGACCGACCCGACCCACACCCAGCCGCTCCCGGCCGCGCTGATGGCAGGCGAGTTCGCGATCCACGTCAACGACGGCGACGTCTACAGCGTCGAGGAAGGCACCGCCTGGCTGCACGACACGGGCTGGCGCTTTCTCGATCACCGGCTGCTGGCCGGACCGATCAGCGTCATCATCGCCGAGACCGCTTGAATCCGGAACGAACGGTCATGGCCGGCGTGCGCGGCGCGGAATCGTCGCTACGGGGCGGCGCGACTGACGCTTGCAGGAAGGGAGTTTCGCGATGATCTCGCACCAGGTTGCGATCATCGGCGCGGGCACGTCCGGTGTCTCGGCGGCCGTGGCCCTTGCCGATCGCGGCGTCAAGCCGCTGCTCGTCGACCGGGCCGACCAGGTCGGCTCGTCATGGCGCAGTCGCTATGACCGGCTGCGTCTGAACACCGGCAGGCAGTTCTCGCATCTGCCGAACCGTCCCTACCCGAGTGGGACACCGACCTTTCCCACCCGGGACCAGGTGATCGACCACATCGAGCGACATGCGAACGAGGACGGAATCGAACTGTGCTTGGGCTGCACGGCAGAACGGCTCGACCGAGCCGACGGGCATTGGCGGCTGACAACCTCCACCGGCGAGGTCGAAGCTTCCCAGGTGGTGGTTGCCACTGGCTTCGATCACGAGCCCTTCATCCCTGATTGGCCGGGGCGCGACGAGTGGCCAGGCGGTCTGATTCATTCTTCGCAGTACCGGAATCCGTTGCCATACAACGGCAAACGGGTCCTGGTGGTAGGACCGGGAAGTTCCGGCATGGAGATCGCCTACGACCTGGCCACGGGCGGTGCGGCCAAGGTGTGGCTCGCCGTTCGCACGCCGCCCAACATCATGCTCCGCCAGGGACCCGGGGGTATACCGGGCGACTTCATCGCGACGCCGCTCTACCATGCCCCGGTCCGGATCGCCGATGCGATTGCTCGGTTCAGCCGGAGGATGGACATAGGGGACCTGCACGAATTCGGACTCCCGGTGCCCGCCGAAGGCATTTTCGCGCGGAGCTCGCGGCTCGGCGTGGCCCCGGCAATCCTGGACAAGGACGTCATCGCGGTCATCCGGGACAAGTTCATCGAGATCGTGCGCGGCGTCGGGGCCCTCGACGCCGCCGGCGTGGCGCTGGCGGACGGAACGCGAATCAACCCGGACGCCATGGTCTGCGCGACCGGCTTCCGGAGAGGCCTCGCGCAGCTGGTTGGGCACCTCGGCGTGCTCGACGAGCGAGGTTGGCCGACGACCACTGGCGAAGCACCCGCCGCGGACGGCCTGCGGTTCATCGGGTTCGTGCCGAGACCGTCACAGATCGGATTCGCCGCCAAACAGGCCCGACGCGGGGCACAAGCGATTGCCCAGGAACTGCGGCGGAGCAAGCAAAGCAGCCAGGACCCGATCCGCGGCGACACGGGCCGGGCCGGTGGGTGAACCCCTCAAGTCACAGCGCGCCGCTGCCCGGCGCGGATCGCCCTCCCGCCCTCGTCTGCCACCACTCCACGGAGCAGTGACGGTGGTGGAGGACCCGCTCGTAGCATCCCAGGTGAACCGCCGGCCCAACGTTCAGGTCGGCGGTCACCGGCCGGAGAGCTTTCGGTTGAGGGAGAAGAGGCGGCCGAGGATCGGCATCAGGATGATGTTGAGACCGTGCAGGACGCCGATGATCAGCAGGATGCCGCCGAGCCGGGCCGCCTCGAAGCCTGCTTGTGCGGGCACCACGAAATTGGCCCAGTCCTCCCGTGGCTGGAAGCTGATCGTGAACAGGATGTAGGCGGTGAAGATCAGGTAGTACACGATGTCTGTCAGCACGATGTAGCTCTTGCCGGTCTGCGGGTTGTCGTGGAAGACGTCCGCGGCGTAGGCCCGGCCGAAGCGTTTGATGAACGGCCCGAGCCAGAGCGCCAATCCGATCAGCAGGACGTTGGCGAAGAGCTCGAGGATCCACCACTCCAGCAGCAGATCCCCGGTCACTGTGCGCGGCGTGAACAACAAGACCATTGCCGTTAGCAACGAGATGGCGACGATCAGAATAGCGGCGGTGCGGAGGATCCGGCGCCGCCGGACCCGGTCGTCCGCGATGCTGCCGAGCACACGCTCGAACAGATCCGGCGCCGGCGGCCGGGTCGCCGCCGGGTCCAGTGCGTCGTACAGCCGGCGTTCGACCTCGGAAGGTTCGCCGGGAGTCTCGGGCCGCTGGTTCATCCCTGAACCTCCAATTCAGCTTTCAGCGACCGCAGGCCGCGTTGCAGATGGGTCTTTACCGAGTTCGGCGACAGGCCGAGGGTCTCGGCGATGTCGGCGACAGACAGTTCGAGGTAGTAGCGAAGTACGACGCAGTCGCGCTGGCGGCGGGGTAGTGCGCGCAGGGCGTCGATCACCTCGCGGCGGCTCTCGTCCTCTGCGGCGTGGTCCTCGGCCGACCGGTCGTCGGGGTCGGCCGGGAGGCGGTGCCGGAGTGAGACCAGGCCGCGGCGGTTGTGGTCGCGGGCGAGGTTGATCACGATCGAGCGCAGGTACGCCGCTGCCCGGTCCTGATCGTTGATCCGGTGATGGTTGCGGGCGAGCCGGAGGAACGCTTCCTGGACCAGGTCCTCGGCCGCGGTCCGGTCGTCGACGAACCAGCGGGCGAGCTGGACCAGGCGGGCCGCTTCCGCCTGGAACAACGCGATCACGAGCGCGTCGGCGTCCCGTCGTACGCCGTACGCCGGGAGATCCGCAGCCACATTCATAGCCCCCATCACCCTTACGGACGAGCGAGTCCGCGGACCGGGTGACGTGGCGAAGAAAGTATTTTCGCTGTCACCCGAACCACAGCGGTGGCCCGTCTGTCGTAGTGATCCGTGCACCCAGCATGGACGCGAGAGGGGGAGTCATGACAGCTCTGGTGCGCAAGGTCCTACCCGCGACGGCGGTACTTGCCGTCTCCGCGCTCGCCGCCGTTCCGGTGGCGGCCGCGCAATCCGGTGACGACTCACATGCACGCGTGGTGACCGAACACGGCGAGCTCCGCGACCTGGCACCCGCCACGGCCGGTCCACTCGACCATGCCTCGGCGGTGCTCATGATGGTGTCCGACCACGGCAAGACCTCCGTCCGCCTGCAGGTGCACGGCATCGACCGCTCGCAGGCAGGTCGCAGGTTCGGTGCGCATCTGCATTTCGGTCCGTGTGTCGCGGGCAACGGCGCCGCGGCCGGTCCGCACTACAACACCGACGCCCTGGCCGGCCGGGTCCCGCCTCGCGTCGACGAGACGACCGAGGTCTGGCTCGATTTCACCGTCACCGGCGGCGGCACCGGTCATGCCTTCGCCGCTGTCCCGTTCGTTCCGCAGGCCGGCGACCGTGCGATCGTGATCCATCAGGACCCGACCGATGAGCACGGCGTCGCCGGTCCGCGGCTGGCCTGTTTGCCGGTGTCATGGTGAGCGTCCGGCATTCGGCCGCGGCCGGGCTCGGGCTCGGCGTCGGGTGGGGAATTGCGGCTCGGGGCTGGATGCGCTTGATCTCGACCGAGCCGCAGTTCACCTGGGCCGGCACCGGCATCATCCTCGGGCTGACCGGGGTGTCCGGTCTCGTGCTCGGGATCCTGTACGGCGTACGCCGCGCCGGCAGATCGCGGTGGTGGCGGGTGCTCGCCCTCCTGTGTCTGCCGACCTTCGCCGGCCCCGGCATCCTCTTCCTGCCGGCGTTCCTCCTCGGCGGCTTCCTCTACCTCCACCACCTGTGGGCCCGGGCGATCGGTCTGGCCGGCATCGGCCTGTCCCAATTCGCCCTCTGGTCAGCCGGTGACGATGAGCCGAGCAATCCCTGGTACCTCTACGGCGGCTTCCTCGTCTTGTCACTGACCCTCGCGGCCGGCGCCGCGGAGCTCTACCGTCCACGGCATACCAAAGACCGGGAGGTGGACAGGCCTCCGGCATCGCTGCGCGGCGCTCCGACCGGCGGGAACGGCACGTTGGCTGGCGGCGGCTCCTGATCAGACAGCGCGAGTGGATAGCCGCGCCGGGTTGTGATTGGCCTACTCGGTGAACTTCTCGTGCGCGGCCATCGCGGCGCCGACGATGCCGGCGTTGTTGAGCAGCTGAGCCGGCTTCACCGGGGTGGAGATCTCGAGCAGCGGCACCCACTTGTCGGAGTGCTTGCTGACCCCGCCGCCGACCACGAACAGGTCGGGGGTGAACAGGTTCTCCACGTGCCGAAGGTAGCGCTGCACCCGCTTGGCCCACTGTTTGAACGACAGGCCCTCGTTGTCCTTCGCCGCCGAGGAGGCCTTCGTCTCCGCGTCGTACCCGTCCAGCTCGAGGTGACCGAGCTCGGTGTTGGGCACGAGCCGGCCGTCGAGCAGCAGCGCGCTGCCGATCCCGGTGCCGAAGGTGAGCATGACGACCACGCCGTCGACGCCCTTGGCCGCGCCGAACCGGGCCTCGGCGATACCGGCTGCGTCGGCATCGTTGAGCACGGTCACGTCGCAGTGGGTGGTGTCGGTGAGGACCTTGTCGACGTCGGTCCCGATCCAGCTCTTGTCGACGTTCGCGGCGCTCCTGGCCACCCCGTTCTTGATGACGGCCGGGAACGTCGCACCCAGGTCACCGCTCCACCCGGCCTCCTTGACCAGCCGGGCCACGACCGCAGCGACAGGCTCCGGGGTGGACGGGTTGGGCGTCAGGTACTTCACCCGCTCCGTGGCCAGCTTGCCCTTCTCCAGGTCGACGATGGCGCCCTTGATCCCGCTGCCGCCGATGTCGACCCCGAAGGCGGTCGACGTCCTCATTCTGGGCACCTGATCTCTCCCCTCGCCCGCAGCTGCTCCACCGGGTCACCGTCCTCGCCGGCGTCGAGCAGATCGGCACGACTGGCCACCGACGCGTATCGACCACACATACTCGCCAGCCTGCCACGCGCCTCGGACACCGTCAGCGATACTCGCGAAATCATTCTCGTCCAGCGCCTCCGCGCTCTGGTACACCAAGCAGCGATTCGCTGCTGATCAAAGGTCGCCGAGCATTCGAAGCTGAGCCGTCTGTGTGGACTGCCTGGGGAAGGCGGCGGCCTTCCCCAGGCAGGTGATCAGGTCTGTTGCAGGACGATCATGTTGCCGTCCGGGTCGTGCAGGACGGCTTCGGTGGCCCATGGCTGTTGCTCAGGCGGACCGTCGAACGGTACGCCGTTCGCACTCATCGCCTTGTAGTCCGCGTCCAGATCGTCCGATCTCAGCACCAGGCCTTGCACGCTGCCCGGCGGCATCTGTTCGAACCAGTCGACGAGTGTCAACGAAGCACCACCCCCGTCAGGCGTGACCTGGATCCAGCGCAGGCCCGGAATCGAGTCGTCGTCACGAACGAGCTCGAGGCCCAGCTTGTCGACGTAGAACGCCTTGGCACGGTTCTGGTCCGAGACCGGCACGGATACCACGGCGACGCTCTGTACAGTCATTTCTCCTCCTCGATGAACTGGCGGTTGACCGCCACTTCCGAGGGTCTACCGTGGTTGGCATCGCGAACAGAGCCACCGAATCAGCCTCCGATGAGGCCAGTGGCGGACGAGATCTCTTCGTCGACCTCGTCCTCCGGCGAGGCCACATGCGCCAATCACTGCGGGAATCCTTGCGGATCGCGATCCAGGACGGCCGGCTGACGGCGGGAACGGTGTTGCCGTCGTCGCGGAGACTCGCCGCGGATCTCGGAGTCTCGCGAGGAGTGACCACCGATGCGTACGAGCAGCTGGCCAGCGAGGGTTACCTCGATGTCAGACAGCGGGCGGCGCCGGTGGTGGCCCCGGTGCACGCCGCCGCGCCGGCCGCGCCCGATCCGCATGTTCCGGCGTGGCGGTTCGATCTGACCGCGATCACTCCCGACGTCCGGCTCTTTCCACGCAGGGAGTGGACCCGCGCTGTCGGCAAGGCTCTCCGCAACACTCCCGACGCAGCTCTGGACTACGGCGACCACCGGGGCCGGATCGAACTGCGCACGGCCCTGAGCTCGTACCTGGCCAGGGTCAGAGGAGTCCGGGTCGATCCGGGGCGCATCGTCGTGACCCAGGGGTTCACCCAAGCGCTGGATCTGATGTGCCGGGTACTGCTCGTGCGTGGCGCGCGATGGATCGCGGTGGAGAGCCCGACTCACCCTGACCTGGCTGCGGGGATCGAGCAGTCCGGACTGAGCGTGGTGGGCTGTGCGGTCGACTCCGACGGCCTGCGTACCGACGACCTGACGCCAGGCCGGGCCGACGCGATCATGGTGGCGCCGGCCCACCAGTTCCCGACCGGCTCGGTCATGACGTCCCGCCGCCGAGTAGCGCTGCTGGACTGGGCGGCCAGCCATGACTGCCTGATCCTCGAGGACGACTACGACGCCGAATTCCGCTACGACCGTACGCCGCTCGGCGCCGTCCAAGGGCTCGCCCCCGGCCGGGTCGTCCATATCGGTACGGCGTCCAAGACCCTTGCACCGGGCGTTCGCCTCGGTTGGATGAGTCTGCCGGCCGGTCTGGTCGACGAAGTGCGCACCCGCAAAGGGCTGGCCGACTCCGGCTCACCCGCCTTCGACCAACTCGCCTTCGCCGAGTTCCTGACCAGCGGCGACTACGACCGGCACGTAGCGCGCGCTCGTCAGACCTACCGGCGACGCCGGGACCGTCTCGTCCAGGCCCTGGCGACAACACTGCCCGAACTACCCGTCCAGGGCTCCGCAGCCGGCATGCACATCCTGCTCCGGCTGCCCGACGACACCGATGACATCGCCATCGCCGTCGCTGCGGCATCCCAAGGGATCGGAGTGAAGGCGCTCTCGCCGCTCCAGCTCACTCCGAGCCGCGACCGCGGGCTCGTCCTCGGATACGGCCGCCTGCCCGAAGCCAAGATCGACGAGGCCACCGCCGCACTCGCATCGCTGCTCAAGAAGGCCGGAGCCTCGCGAACCTAGCTGCATGGCATCTCGCGTTCCTCCAGACCCCTTCGCGTACGCCGACCGCCTACCGCTCCCGGATGGCGTAGGTCAGGTGGGTGACCCTTGGGGAGGGCTCTGCGCGGACCGGGTCCAGGGCCACGCGGGCCGCGTCCACCCCCTCGAACAGGCGGATTCCGGAGCCGCACAGTACGGGCGACAGCGCGATCGAGAACTCGTCGATCAGGCCGGCGTTCACGTACTCCAGGATGGTCGCGCCGCCACCGGCGATGCGAACGTCGCGGTCGCCGGCTGCCACGCGGGCCTGGTCGAGCCCGGCCTCGATGCCGTCGTTGACGAAGTGGAAGGTGGTGCCGCCGGGCCGCTCCCAGGGGTCACGCTTCTCGTGCGTCACCACGAAGACAGGCGTGTGGAACGGCGCCTCCTCCGGCCACATCTTCTCTCCGGCGTCGAACATGCGCTTGCCCATGACGCTCGCGCCGGTGCGCTCGTGCGTCGCCCGAGCGATGTCGTTGTCGAGTCCTTCCTCGCCGCCTCTGCCGAGTTTGAGGTTCTCCCGGAAGAACCGCTGCGGGAACGCCCACGCCTGCAGTTCCATCCACTGCTTCCCCATCAAGTCGTCGAGGGACTCGGGCGCGATGAAGCCGTCCAGCGACATCGTCACGCTGAAGAACACCTTTCCAGCCATCATTTCTCCACTTCTTTCGGTGTGGTCTCGTTCGAGGTGTCTCGCTATCGCGACGGGATCAGCCGACGGTGGTGAGCAGCTTGCCGATCGCGTCGAGCAGGCCGGCGGTGCCGGACTCGCGACCGGCCGCGGCATCCGGCCCGGGTCCGTGCACACCGTCGAGGTGGACGCCCTGCTCGGTGAACGTAAGCCGGGTCCCCGGGCCTGCGCCGTCGTCGGCGGGCTCGAACACGATCGTGCTGATCGACGTCGAGGCGTGCACCCCGTCGAGCCACATGTCGTACGTGTACACGATCCGCTCGTTGGGCGTGATGTCCGTGTACGTGGCGTGAAACTGGGACAGAGGTCCGTGCTCGCCCAGACGCCCGTCGTCGATCGCCACGCCGCCGACCCGGAACTCGTCGGAGCGCTCGACGTAGACGAAGTCGTCGCTGCCGAACCACTTGCGCTTGATCTCGGGGTCGGCGAAGGCGGCCCACACGCGGTCGACCGGGACCGGGTACTCGCGCTCGAGCACGAACGTGGCGTGGGTCTGGGTGCGGTCGGTCATGTCATTGCTCCTGTGTCGGGTCATGGTTGGTGAGGTAGTCGCCCAGGCGGTCGAGCCGGCGTTCCTGCGGGCGGCGGTGGGCCACGATCCAGGCGTTGGCCGGGACCAGCGCGTCGGGCACGAGTTGGTACGTGCGCACCCGGCCGACCTTCTCGGACGACACGATCTGCGCCTCCTCGAGCACCCCGAGGTGCTGGACGACGGTGGGCAACGCCATGCCGAACGGTTCGGCGAGCTGGCTCACCGACGCCGGTCCGTGGACCAGCCGGGCGACCATCGCCCGGCGGGTGCTGTCCGCCAGTGCACGAAACATTCGGTCGAGCTTGGCGTCGCCGTCGGCCCCACCCGAATACTTAGGCATATACCTAAGTATGTGTCCTGGGGTGAGGATGTCAAGCGGCCAGGTGGCTAGTGTGCGATCGACGACCCGTCGTCCGGGTGTACGACGACGAGGTGGTCGCGGGTGGAACTCGGCAGCGGGTGTGGCAGTAGTCCTCGCTCAGCCAGCTCCTCGACCGACTTGAACGGCCCACGATGGGTCCGGTCGACCACGATCAGGACCGCGTGCTGGAGCGAGATGCCTGGGACCGCGGCGAGAAGCTCCGTCGGTACATGGTTCGGGTCGACCAGACCGCCGTCGTCGAACGTCCGCGGGAGGTCGGGGCGGCCGATGCCGAGCCGCTGCGCGTACAGCGGTGAGCGAGCCGCGATCTCGCGCGCGACGCGCCGGTGTTCCTCGGCGAGGTCGTGGTCGGCGGCGGCGGAGGGTGCCGGGGCAACGATCACAGCCGCTTGGACTGAGCAGATGAGAAAGGGAAAGATCATCAACGACATGCCGAGGTCGTCGAAGATACCGCTGAAGTCTTCCGGGCTTTGCGTGAACATCACCACGCCGGTCCACTGCAGAGCGAAGTACCCGACCGCGCAGGCACCCAGGAGACGGCTACGGCGGCGCCAGGCGAGCACGGCCATCATCGGGCCGCAGGCAAACCCCCAGGTGACGATCGGCAAGGCGGCCGCGAGGACCTTCAGCAGGATGCGTTGCAAGCGAGTGCGTCGGGGGAGGCTGGGCACCTGCGGCCGAGAGACCTGAAACGGACCTGACGGCGGTGTTGCCGCTTCAGGCCGTGGGATCCGTCCTCCGGGCGGCTCGTTGTCCTGGAGCAGGCGGGTGTGAAGGCGTTGCAGTACTTGGCCGGGTTCGATCCCGTACTCCCCCACCAGCAGTCGCCGGGTCTCGTCGTACGCCGCGAGCGCCTCCGTACGCCGGCCGCTGAGGTCGAGAGCCTCGATCAGTACGGCCCGGAGTCGCTCGCGCAGCGGGAACTCCTTGATCTGCGCTGGAAGGGACTCGAGCAGGGCATCGAGTCGTCCCAGCTCGAGCAAGACCTCCGCGTAGTCTTCCAACGCGGCCGCCCGGTCGTCCTTCAAACGGTCACGGGCGGCATCGAAGACGGACCCGGCCTGCAGACCAGCCAGGGGTTCGCCTCGCCAGAGTCCGAGCGCTGACTGCAGCTCCGTCGCTGCCGCCTCCAGGTCGGCGCAGGCCCGCAAGTCACGTGCTCTACTGATCCGGGCGGCAAACTCGTCGAGGTCGGAGCCGTTCGGTACGACTGTGAGCCGATAGCCGGAGACAGTGAGGTCCAGCACCTGCCCAGCACTCCGCGGAGCCCTGTCCGGATCGAGAACCTTCCGCAGCCCCGCGACGTACTTCTGTACGACGTTGGGCCCGTTGTCCGGCCGTCCGTCCTCGGGCCAGACAGCATCCAGGATGCGGTCCGGCGGTACAGCCGAATTCGCCGACAGGAGCAGGGTCGCCAGGACTGCCTGCTGCTTGCTGGGGCCGAGCTGTAGCGGGAGTCCGTCGCGGCTCGCTCGCAGTGGACCCAGTACGTCGAAGCGCAGACCCGCGCCTGCTGCCGGTGGGAGAAGGTCCGCGGAATTGTTCAGGAGGCGCGTGTGAAGGGCCTGGAGCCGTGGACTGGGGGTTTGGTCATGGGACTTGAGCAGCTGGGTAGTGGCGCGGTAGACGTCGAGCGACTCGGCTTGGCGGCCTGTGCGATAGAGAGCAAGCAGGTGGGCGGCGTGGAGGTCTTGGCGCAAAGGATGGCGGCTCAGCAGGCCGGTGAGGTCGGGCAGCAGGCTCAGGTGGCGGCCGAGATCCAGTTCCAGGTCGGCCCAACTCTCGGCGGCGGCTGCGTGGCGAGTCTCGAGCTCCCGGCGCGCTGCGTCGAAGACGGGACCGCTGAGTCCGGCCAAGGCCTCGCTGCCGCGCCAGAGGTCTAGTGCGCGGCGGAAGGTGGCAGCCGCCTGCTCGAGGTCTCCCATGGTCCGGAGTTGGTGGTCCTGCCGGACAAGCTCGTCGAAGAGGTCGGTGTCGGTGCTGCCGGCCGCGAGAGTGAGGACGTAGCCGCCGGCCGTCAGCGCCAGGAGATCTCCGCTGCTGCGTGGTGCGCGCCCTGGTTCGAGGACCTGCCGCAGACCCGCGACGTACTTCTGGACGACGTTGGTGCCGTTGCCCGGCGGCTCGCCTTGCCAGACGACGTCGACGATGCGCGCAATCGGGACGGGCCGGTTCACCGACAGCAGGAGCGTCGCGAGAACCGCGCGCTGCTTGGCTGGACCCAGGTCGAGCACCCGGTCGTCCCGCCGAGCCTGGAGCGGTCCGAGCAGCTCGAACCGGACTACGCCCACCACCGCACCCCCAACCCTGCCCGCCGTGCCGAACAGCGCCCGTCGCAGCGGCTGCGCAGGTCCGGCAGTGGGACGGCATTCTATCCAGCAGTGGGGCCGCAGTAGACGGCAGCGGGACCGCAGTACGCAGTACCAGAGTCGTTCTCGTCACCGCCGCCCCGTGGAGTCCGTCGAACTCCCGCCGCGGCAACCGCCGGACGTCACCGGCGGTCCACCACCTGCGCCGGATGTCACCGGCGGACGAGAAAGTGAGCACTTCCTCATGTTCTTCCCCTGGATTCGAGTCGGCGCCTGGGCCGGCACTGCGCTGTTGGCCGCAGCAGTCGTTGGCTGCGAGCCAACCAACGAGGCCGGCACCACCCCTGCCGCCACTACGTCATCGAACACCCCGTCCGCCCCGGCGAGTCCGACGGCCACCGCTACGCCGCCTGCGCCGCCTGACCTGTCCACACTGCCCGCCGAAACTCTCCTTGCCCGGACGAAGGCAGCAGCAAGCGCCGCGCCGGGGGTGAGGGTCAAGGGCCTGCTGGTGGACAGCACAGGCGACCTGCGGCTCGACCTGCAGCTCAGCAAGGGCGGCGGCCAGGGTGCCTTCGTCCTGGCCGGTACGCCGATTACCTACCGCGTCGTCGGCAAGGACGTCTACATGCTCATGTCGGAGGCAACCATCCGTGCCATGGCGAAGGCGGACAAGGCCAGCAAGGCTGAGACAAGCGCAATGCTCTCCCTGTTGAAGGGAAAGTGGATCAAACCGTCCAAGATTGATGCTGAGGGCCGAGCGCTGATCGACATGACCAAGCAAGGCACCTTCTTCAAGGACTTCTTCGCAGAGATCGGCCGCCCGACGAAGACCGGCAAGAAGGTGGTGGACGGCGTCCTGTCGGTCGGGCTGGTGGCACAGGGTGCCACTCTCTGGGTCGACACCCGTACCGCCCGGCCGGTCCGCTTCCAGAATGGTGCCGGCCGCGACTTCATGACCTTCACCGACTACGGCCGGGTTCCCGCACCCAAGGCGCCGCCCGCCGGCCTGATCGTCGACGGCAAGGGCCTGGGGATCTGAACCACACTTGGCGGTCGCAGCACCAAGCCAACCTCGACGAAGGGCCGATGGACCTTCTCAGGGGAAGGAGGAGGGGCCCGGTTGACGACCGGGCCCCTTCGTTCGTCCCCCGCCACGGCGAGGTCGGTTACCCAGATATTCTTTCGTGCTGTGGGTGGGAGCTGGGGCATCCGGCCCCGTCGGCTTGCGCGACGGAGCTGGGCGGCAGTCGATCGACGAGGAGGACTTCGATGAATCCGCGCGGTCTGAACAAGTCGGGAACTGTCTCGACACCGGTGCTGGACATCGGCTACGACGCAGCGGGACCGGCAGACGGGCCAACCGCTGTACTTCTTCATGGCTTCCCCTACGACGTGCGTTGCTACGACGAAGTGGCCTCGGTCCTCGCCACTGCGGGGATGCGCGTTGTGGCTCCGTACCTCCGGGGATTCGGGCCAACCCGCTATCGCAGCGCGGACATCATGCGCTCTGGTCAGCAGGCCGCGCTCGGCCAGGATCTGCTCGACCTGCTCGACGCACTCGAGATCGAAAGCGCCGTGGTGGGCGGCTTCGACTGGGGCGGCCGCGCGGCCTGCATCGCGGCGGCAGTAGCGCCCGAACGGGTCACCGGCCTGGTCACAGTGGGCGGGTACAACATCCAGGACATCGCCCGGTCCGCCGAGCCCATGCCTCCGGAAGCCGAGAGCGCTGCCTGGTACACCCACTACTTCCTCACCGAGCGCGGACGGGCCGGGCTGGAGCGCTATACCGACGAGCTCTGTGGGCTGTTGTGGCGCCAGTGGTCGCCGACGTGGGCAGACTGTGCCGCGGCCTTTGCTGCAACCTCGCCCAGCCTGCACAATCCCGACTTCGTCGCCACCGTGATCCACTCCTACCGGCACCGACGCGGCGCGGTTCCCGGCGACCCGCGGTACGACCACCTCGAGAAGCTGCTGGCGACCACGCCGGCCATCACCGTACCCACCATTGCGCTCGACGCCCTCGCCGATGGCCTCGGCGCCGACGACTCTAGTGTCGACGAACCGCTGTTCACTGGTGGCTTCGATCGGCACGAACTGCCAGGCATCGGGCACAATCCGCCGCAGGAGGCTCCGGAAGCGTTCGCCCGCGCGGTCCTGGAGGTCGCGCCAGCTGCCACCGCGGGCCGATAGCCGACGTTAGCCCTTGTAGTCGGTTCAGAGAGAAGAAATCCGGCGGTCCATGCGCTGCAGCGTAGGGTCGGGGATCTCGACGCCCCAGCCGGGGGCGTCGGACAGCACCACCTCACCGTCTCGGGCGACCGGGAACGGCTCGTAGACCCGCATGTTCGAGGCGTCTTCGATGGTCCACTCGTGAAAGAGGTTGCACGCCGGCATTGCCGTCACCAGATGCGCGGTGAAGATCGCCGTCAACGATCTCCCCGACGAGTGCGGGACACACGGGAGCCCGGCAAGGTTGGCCAGCTCCGCAACCTGCCGGGCCCGCGTGATGCCGCCGATGTAGCAGACGTCGGGCTGGATGACGTCGGCCATGCCGTCCTGGATGATCCGTCGCATGGTCTCGACCGAGAACTCCTGCTCCCCCAGTCCGACCGGGATGTCGAGAGTCGCCGCGACGCTCCTGGCGTTCTCGTACTCCCAGAACGGCACCGGCTCCTCGAAGTGCAGATAGTCGTACTCCTCGAGCAGTCGCCCGACCCGGACCGCCTGACCCGGGGAGTAGGCACCATTGGCATCCGCGCTGATCTCGACGTCATCGCCGAGTTCCTTGCGCAGCAAGGGAACCAGCCGCCAGGTCCGGCCGGATCGCGACTCCGCATCGCGGCCGTTGCGCTCGCCGATCTTGACCTTCACCGCGCGGAACCCGTGCGCGGCGACGGCGGCGACGATCCGGTCGACCTCCTCCTCGGGCGTCGTGTCGCGACGCATGGCCGAACCGTAGACGGGCACCGACGGACGGAACTTCCCACCGAGCAACTGGTAGACCGGCTGTGACTTCGCCCTGCCCACCAGGTCCCACAGCGCGGTGTCCACGCCGGCCAACGCCCGGAACAGGAAGCTGCCGAAGTACTTGTACTCCGCACGCGCGCACTCCTCGGCCAGCGTCATGACGTCGAACGGGTCCCGGCCCAGATAGTTCCGCGCGACCAGAGTGTGCAGCACCTCCCCGGTGATCCGGGCCTCGGAGTGCGCCGTCTGCCCGTACCCCACCAGCCCGTCGTCGGTACGAACACGGACGATGCAGCCATGGCCGTCGAACGTCTCGATCGAGCTGATCTTGGTCAAAGCGACTCCACCCGCGCCGGCAGCTTGTAGAACGCCCGGGCGTTCTCGGTGTAGATGTTGTCCCGCTGCTCTGCGGACAATCGGACCTTGAAGGCGTGCTGGGGATGGTCAAAGTCCCAGTGCGGATAGTCGGTGGAGAACATCACCTTGTCGGTTCCGCCGAGGTGTTCGAACACTCTCAGCAGGTCGGCGGGGCGATGCGGTTCCTCGATCGGCTGCGTCGTCATCCAGAAGTGGTCGCGCAGGTACTCCGACGGCCTGCGGCGTACGTCGGGCACCTCGGCGCGGAAGCGCTCCCAGTGCGTGTCCATCCGCCAGGCCAGGGACGGCAGCCAGGCGAACCCGCCCTCGATCAGCGCGATCCGCAGGTTCGGAAGCCGCTCGAAGATCCCTCCGAAGATCAGGCTCGCCACGTGCGCCTGAAACGCAGCGGACATCCCCGCGTGATCCTCGATATAGAACGACGGCCAGCCCGCGGCGCTCATCGGAACGCCCCGAACGCCACCGCCGTAGTGAATGCCGATGGGCAGATCGTGCCGGGCTGCGGCCTCGTACATCTTCCAGTAGCGCCGGTCGCCGAGCGGTGCGGCACTGCGTGCGACCAGCAGCACCTGCACGAAACCCGGGTGTCCGGCGAGCCGCTCGATCTCGGCGACGGCCTGCTCGCTGTGCTCCGCCGGCACGATCATGCCCGCTCGCAGCCGTGGCTCCGGCTCCAGCCACTCCTTGATCTGCCAGTCGTTGGTTGCCGCCGACAACGCCGCGGAGAACTCCGGGTCGAGCTGGCTGCCGGAACCACTGAGCGGACCGAGGATCCCGAACTCGACGTTCAGCCCGTCGAGATGTTGTTTCTGCATGAACCCCAGATCGGCACCCGCGGGCAGTCCGGACGGCGGAAAGGCGTCGTACCGGGCCGGCGATCCCTTCGGATACACGTTGCCCGAGTGCTGGCGCGAGCCGAAGGTCTTCAGATGGCTGAGCCAGCGATTCGAGAGGTAGGGCTCCAGGGCTCCGGGTGCCATCACGTTGTGGATGTCGCAGTCGATGATCATCTGCTTCGCGGCGGTACGGCGTGCGGCCCGCGGCTGTGTCTGTGTCTGTGTCATGTCTCTCCTCATCCCAGCCGGTACGTCGCGTGCGCGTTGCCGGACATGATCTTGGTCTGCAGATCCCCGGAGATCCCCTCGGGCAGCGCGTCGGCGGCGTTCGCGAAGTGCGCATGCGGGTAGTCGGTGGAGAACATCAGCATCTCGTCACAGAGAAGTTGGTCGATGACCTCGACGAGGAACTGCGGGGTGTCGGGCCGGTCGAGCGGCGCGATGGTCATCCGGACGTGATCACGGATCACCTCCGACGGAGGACGTTCCACCCACGGAACCTCGCGGCGCAGGCCCTTCCAGTCCTTGTCGAACCGCCACAGCATCGGCGGCAGCCAACTGAAGCCGCCCTCGATCGTCGCGACGGTCAGCTCGGGGTACTGCACGAAGACGCCTTCGGCAACGAAGCTCATCAGCTGCGCCTGGAACGCCAGCGGAACACTCACGTAGTCCTCGACGAAGTACGTCGCCCAGCCGACAGGCGTCACCGGGTTGCCGCTGAGACCTCCGGCCTGGACGCCGACGACGAGCCCGGCGCGCTGCGCGGCTTCGTAGATCGGCCAGAATCCGCGACGGCCGAGCGGCTCGCGGCTGCGCGACGGCACGGTCACCTGGACGAACTGGCTGTGCTGCGCGGCCCATTCGACCTCCTTGGCCGCGAACGCCGGATTCTGCAGCGGAAGCACGGCCGAGCCCCGCAGACGTGGATCCTGCTCCAGCCACTCGTGCAACTGCCAGCGATTCAGGGCCCGGGCGAGCGCGGCCGCCAGGTCGTCGTTGTGGACCGAGTCGATGGCGTAGGTGCAGTTGAGGATCGCGTACTGCAACTGCCACGGGTCGAGTAGCTGCTGCTGGAGGAGCTCGAGGCTCGATCCGGGCGGTCCCTGGTCCGGCCGTGAGCCCTCGAGGAAGAGATTCGGCGCGTTGGACGGATAGAGGTTCGAGGCCAGCCCGCCCATCCCGGATTCGGTGATGTAGTCGCACCACCGCGCCTCGAGATAGGGAAAGAGGCTCCGCAGGTTGCCGAGGTTGATATGTACGTCGGTGTCGACCAGGTCGAGTCCGGCCCACTGCCGGGGTCGGGCGTAGTTCTCGAGTTGTTGGGTGGCCACTTGTGATCTCACCTTCGTGGTTGGGAACTCACAGGTCGAGGACCAATCGGGCGGACAGCGCGCGCGAGACGCAGATCATCATCGTGTCGTTGGCGGCGCGCTCGTCGTCGTCCAGGACGGAGTCACGATGATCCGGAACGCCTTCCAGTACGGTCGTCCGGCAGGTGCCGCAGGTGCCCTCTTCGCAATTCGACAAGACGTAGATCCCCGCCTCGTCCACGACTTCGAGGATGGATTGGTCGGGCGGTACGACGAGTACCTCGTCACTGTCGACCAGTTCGATCTCGAAGGAGGTGTTGGGCACGACCTCGGTGAGAGGTCTCGGCGCGAACCGCTCGACCTGAAGCGACTTGTGCGGCCAATGCGCGCTCTTCGCCTCGACGGCCGCGATCAGGGGTTCGGGACCGCAGCAGTAGATCAGCGTCCCGGGCTGTGGTTCGTCCAGGAGTCGATCCAGTTCGATCAAGCCGCGACGGTCCTGCGGCCATTCGAGAACGCGCTCGGGATCGACGCTCCCGATCTCGTCCCGGTAGGCCATCGACGCCTCGCTGCGACCGCCGTACACCAGCCGCCAGTCGGCGCCGGCCGCGTGCGCCGCGCCGATCATCGGGATGATCGGCGTGATTCCGATGCCGCCGGCAATGAACAGGTACCGCGGCGACTCGTACAGCGTAAAGTGGTTGCGCGGCCCGGTCGCCGTCAGCACGGCACCGGCCTGGACCCGCTCGCACAACGCGGCGGAGCCGCCACGGCTCTCCGGCTCGCGCAACACGGCGATGCGCCACTGGCGGCGATCCTCGGGATCGCCACACAGCGAGTACTGCCGGACGAGCCCCGGGCGAACCTGTACGTCGATGTGACTCCCCGGGGTCCACGACGGCAACTCCGAGGCGTCGTCGGCGACGAGCAAGAGTTCGGTCACGCCGGACGACACCTGCCGGTGAGATCTCACCCGCAGGCACCTGGTCGTTTCGCGCACCGCCTCCGCTCCCACCGGGGCGTCAGATATTGACAATGACATAGTCGCGGTCGACCTCGACCTCGTACGTCTCACCGGAGTACGGACCGGGCTGGAACCCGGCCGCGGACAGCTCCGGATTCCTGGCCAGGGCCTCACCGGACTCCACATCGGTGGGATACGCCTTGACCTTGGTCTTCGCGGGGTCGAACCAGGACTGACCCGTGGCGATCTCGAACTCCCAGCCGTGCCAGGGACACCGGATGATCTCCCCGCGCATGACGTAGTCGTAGTTCCCGGGCTTGTCCGAGCGCACCAGTCCGGACGTCACGCCCTCACACATCGGTCCGCCGCCGTGCGGGCACTGATTGCGGATCGCGTAGAAGTTGCCCTTGACGTTGAAGACGCCGATCGACCGCTTGGCAATCTCGACCACTTTCCGCTGGCCGGGTGGAATCTCGTCGACCGTCGCCACCACGTACTTGGTCACATTGTCTCCTTGTCCAGAAGGCATCATTTGATTCCGGTCATCGAGATTCCGCGGGTGAAGTACTTCTGCGCGAACACGAAGACCAGGACGGTCGGGATGATGGCCAGCGTCGCTCCGGCCATCAGCGGGCCGTACTGGGTGCTGTCCTGGGTCTGGAAGAACGCCAGCCCGACCGGGACGGTGAACTTGTTGACATCGCTGAGGTAGACCAACGGGCCGAAGAAGTCGTTCCACACGTTGACGAAGGTCAGCACCGCCAACGTGGCCAGGGCCGGCTTCGACAGCGGCAGGATGATGCTCACGAAGATCCGGAAGTGGCTGGCACCGTCGACGAGTGCGGCCTCGTCGTACTCCTTGGGGATGGTCATGAAGAACTGCCGGAGCAGGAAGGTGCCGAACGTGTTGGCGACGATCGGCGGGATGATCAACGGGAAGTGGGTGTCGATCAGGCCGGCCTTGACGTAGGCGGAGTACAGCGGCAGCACCATCAGCATGTCCGGGATCATCAGCGATGCGAGCAACAACCCGAAGGCGGCGTCCCGCCCGCGGAACTGCAGCCGCGCGAAGCCGTAGGCGCCCAGGGCACAGACCATCAGCCGGCCGATGATCACCAGCACCGTGATGTAGGCGCTGTTGCCCAAGAACCGGATGAAGGGCAGGACGCCGTTGTTGATCAGGTACGCGTAGTTGTCGAGGGTGAACGGGTTCGGGAGCAGGCGCGGGGTCAGGCTGATCACGTCGCCCGGCTCCTTGAACGAGCTGGACAGCATCCACAGGAACGGGCCGATGGCAATCAACGCCGCGATGACGCAGACGACGTACGTCGCCGTCGGTCCCACGATCCGGCCGGCCCGTCGTCGCCGTTCATCGCCGGCATCGTCCACCGGCAGCGGCGACCGCGGTGGTGCGATCCGTTCGGGAGCACGAGTGTCTTCGACCGTCATTGATAGAACACCCACCTCTTCGAAAGCCGGTTCTGGATCCAGGTGACCGCGAGAAGCACAGCGAAGAGCACGATCGCCAGGGCCGAGGCGTAGCCCATCCGTCGCAGCGAGAACGCCTCGTACCAGAGGTGGTAGATGTAGACGTACGTGCCGTCGCCCGGTCCGCCGCCCGTCATCACCAGGACGAGCGCGAAGACCTGGAAGGAGCCGATCGTCTGCAGGATCAGCAACATGAAGATCGTCGGCGTCAGGAACGGGAGCGTCACGTGGAAGAAGCGTGAGAACCGGCCGGCACCGTCGAGGGTGGCGGCTTCGATCAATGTCTCCGGGACCCCCTGCAGGCCGGCCAGGACGATGATCATGTTGAAGCCCATGTTCGCCCAGATCGCCGTGACGATCACCGCGGCCATGGCCGATCCGGGCTCGCCCAGCCAGTGCGGTCCGGTGATGCCGAACGAGGCCAGGACCGCGTTGATCACGCCGTACTGATCGCTGAACACCCACCGGCTGACGACGCCGACAGCGACCAGGGAGGTCACGTAGGGCAGGAAGATCAGCGCCCGGATGACGGCCATCCCCCGGAGCCGGTTGTTGACCAGCACGGCGAGCGCGATCCCGATGATGATCCCGACCGGGACGTACCCGACCGTGTAGATGGCGGTGTTGATCAGGCTCTTGCCGAACAGTGGATCCTGCCCGGAGAACATCTCCTTGTAGTTGGCCACGCCGGTGAACTTCGGCGCGGCCAGGCCGTCCCAGTCGGTGAAGCTCGTCACCAGGGTCGGAAGGACCGGGATGACGTTGAACAGCAGGGTTCCGAGGACGACCGGCCCGATGAACATCCAGCCGCGGAGGTTGCGGCGCCGCCCTCCACGGCGCCGGTCGGCCGCCACAGGATCCCTCGCCTGGAGGGTCTGAGTGGCCGTCACTTCGCCGCGACCTTCAGGTCGGGATCGGTGAGCGCTCCTCCCTTCTCGAGCAACTCCTTGCCCTTGTTCCCGTTCCAGCCGCGCTTCTTGATCTCGGCGTTGACCGCATCCCGTCCGCGCTTGAGGTAGTCGGTGGTGGCGAGTTTGCCGCTGACCAGGTTGTTGGCGTTGGTGCCTTCGACGAAGGAGTCGGCGAGCGCCGTCCCGATCGGCCCACGAGGGAACGGCACGTCGACCGGGTGGCCGCCGGCGGTGCCCAGCGCCTCAGCCCAGACGCTGGCCGTCTGAGGCCGCGGATGGTCGGTGAACGCCGCGCTCTTGGCGACCTCGGTCAGCGCCGGTACGGCGAACTGTGCCTTGGCCATGACGTCCGATGCCGCCTTGCCGCACAGCGCCTTCATCGCCAGGAAGGCCGCCTGCGGATCCTTCGCGGTCTTCGGGATGACCCAGGTCCGGGCGTAGTTCTTCGTCATCGCGAACAGCGGTGTCTTGGGCCAGGGCATAACGTCCCAGTCGACGTTCTTGCTGATCTGCGCGCTGATGTCCATGGCCTGCCACGTCATGGCCAGCTTTCCTGCGTTGAACAGCGGCAGGTACTCGACGTCGATGGTGGGGGCGAAACCCTCGCGGATGTAGGAGACCTGCTTGTCGATCGCGTCCAGCGTCTCCGGCTTGCCGTAACCACACTCGGTCTGGTTGTTGTAGAGCGCGGTGTCACCAGCACCGTACGCCGTGGGCTGGATCGTGTTGACCGCGTACTGCAGACCGTAGGTATCGGTCCGGCTGCCGCTCTTCTTCGTCAGCTTCCTGACCGCTGCGTCGAACTCGTCCCAGCTCCACGCATCGGCCCACGAGGTCGGCGCCGTGAGCCCGGCATCGGCGAACAGCTTCTTGTTGTAGTACAGGGCATTCGCGCTCATGCCGGGCGTGATCGAGAACTGATACCCCTCGACCGCGACCTTGGTCGTGAACGTCGGGCTGTACTTGGTCAGATCGAACCCTGTACTGGCGTCCTGCATCATCTTGTCCAGCTGCAGGATCTTGCCGTTGGTCGCCAGGTCGTACACCCGGTCGTCGTCGATGCGCTGCAGATCGGCCGCCGTACCGGAGGCGAACTGCAGCATGACGCTCGCCCAGTCGTCGCCCGGCGCGGGCTTCCAGACGATCTTGATCTTGTGCTCGTCGAGGCTCTCCTTCTGAGCAGCCGCGATCATGTCCTTGAACATCTTCTGGGTCGTGGGATCGCCGACGGAACTGAAGGTCACCTCTGTCCAGCCTGACGGCGTACCGGACGATCCTGAGCCGCACGCGGTCAGCGAGGTCCCGGCGACGCCGGCGGCAGCCAGACCCAGGCCCCCTTGGAGCAATCGGCGGCGGGTGAGCAACGAGCCGGAAGTCATGAGTGTCTCCCTCGGCAAGGCGGGGTCGCCCGGCGCAGGCCCCCGAAGTCTGCGCAACGACAGCTCTCTACACCGATGTACTACGTGGCGCCTGAGAGCTGTGGGCTATTGATCTGGGTGGTCCAAGTGTTCGCTCACTGACGCAGAGCTGTCAACACTATGCGGAAGAGTAGTTCCAATATGCGGAAGCTATCGATAGCGCTCAGAACCGTCCGGCGCACCATTTATGCTGGCTCCAGCGAATCCCGGCGTGGGGGTTGAGACAGAGAGCGGGATGGTGGAGAACAGGACGTCGGGGAGTGTCCAATCCGTCGAACGGGCGTTCCACCTGCTCGAGCTGCTGGCCGACAGCGGCGACTCGTCGCTGACCGAACTCTCGGCCGCGATCGACGTCCCGGCTCCGACCACGCGCCGATTCCTCAAGACGCTGGTCTCACTCGGCTACGCACGCCAGCTGCCGAACCGCCACTACGGGCTGGGGCTCAAGCTGACGAGACTGGCCGGCCGGGTCGAGTCGCAGTTCGGCCCGATCGTGACACCGCACCTGGACACGCTCGCCCGGGAGATCGGCGAGTCGGCGAATCTGGCGGTACTGGAAGGCGACATGGTCGTCTACATCGCCCAGTCTCCCTCGCGGCATGCGATGCGGATGTTCACCGAGGTCGGACACCGCGCGCACGCCCATTCGACGGGCGTCGGGAAGGCGATCCTCGCCGCCCTGTCCGACGACCAGGTGGCCCGCATCGTGAGCAGGGTCGGCATGCCGGCCGAGACCTCGCACACCATCACCGACCTGGCCAAGCTCCGCACGGAACTCAACCGGATCCGCCGCGCGGGCTACGCGACCGACAAGGGCGAACAGGAGATCGGCGTCGTCTGCTACGCCGTCGCGATCCCCGATGTCCCGATCTCGATGGCGATCTCGGTCTCCGGCCCGACGTTCCGGATGACGCAGGACCTCGGCAAGGCAGCCGTCCCCCTCCTGATCAGCGAGTCCCAAGCAATCTCCAAGGACCTACTCGGCCTCCTGGGGTGACCCCGCGGAGGGCACCCGAGCCTCGACCAGAATCTAGACAGGCAGTTCCAAGCAGCGGCGGGCCAGGTCCATCCGCCAAGCCGCATCGTCCGCCGGAGTACCGGAGACATCCGGGCGGGCGGTGAGCAGGCAGTGGTTGGCGTTCCGCGCGGCCAGCATCAGCGGCACGAGCCGCTCCCACTCGGTCGGCAGCGGCCGCGCACTGCGATAGCCGGCCAGGTACGCGTCCCGCAGGTCAGGGTAGGCAGGGTTGTCTCTGACCGGACCCGGATAACCGGCGAGGTTGCCCAGTAACGGGACCAGGTCGTAGACGAAGTACCCCCACCCGCAGTCGTCGAAGTCGAAGACGCTGACGTTCCAGCCTTCCGTGCCCCGGCGAAGGAAGCAGTTGCCGAGGATGTAGTCGATGTGCGTGATTCCGTACGCGTCCTCACCTCTGCCGAGGGCGTCGAAGGCGGTTTGTGTCCGCGCGGCGATCTCGGCGAACTGTGCGCGATCGGCCGGCGTGAGTACGTCCTCGACAGCGAGCGTCGGCCGGAACGGTGAAGCGGCCGGGTCGAACATGCCGTCGGCATCCCAACGTGGCAAGGCGAACCCGGCCGACGGCCGGAAGGCCGCGCCGGCGTTGTGCAGCCGGCCGAGCGCACGCCCGAGCGCCCACACGCCGGCGTCATCCAGGCCGTCTCCGACCGAGTGCACCCGTCCGCCCAGCCAGCTCAGCAGGTCGCAGTAACGCCGCTCGCCGTCGTACTCCGTCTCGACGACCAACGCCCCTTCCCGATCCGGCACTGGCTCCGGCACCGCGGGGTCGCCGGCCAACTCGGTGCCGATCGTGCGCACGAACTCGAGTTCCGAGCGGATCTGGTCCGCCGTGCGGTACCCGGTTCGGTGGACCCGCAGCACGTAGCGCTTCGACGCCGCTCGCACCTCGAACGTCGCATTGAGGCCGAACGCGAGCGGACGCAAGGCCGGTGTGCCGGGCAGGTCGTAGGCGGCCAGCGCGGTACGGGCCACCGACTCCAGCCGGGCACCGCCGGACCCGTCGTCAGCAGTCGCGTAAGGCATGACCGCCAACATAGGCGTCGGAGCGAGAGCAGGACCACGGGTTTTCACAAGGGTCCGATGGAGTGGTCATGCCGGTCGAGCTCCCGCAGGATCTCCAGCGGATCGACATGTGGCGTCAAGCGCTCCAGGATGTTCGCATGGAGATCCTGACTCCGCCTCATGTCGACGACCGGGCTGAGGTCGCCACGCTCGGCATCACGGTGGTCACGCCGTTCCGCGGGATGCTGAAGGTGCGTGATCAGCTCCTGAACGAGCTGATCGGGTGGTTGGACCAGGCGGACGTCGAACCTCGAGGGCACTTCTTCCTTCGGCTGCTCACGATCGACATGAACGGACCGATGGAACTCGAGGTCGGCGTGACCGACACCAGCCATCCGGGCGACGACCGGGTGCGACCCGGCGTACTGCCCGCCGGTCAGTACGCATCCCTCAGCTATCGCAACCATGCACTGCGGGCGAACCGCGCTCTGCTGGAGTGGTCCGAAGCCGAGGGACTCGTTCTCGACAAGGACGAAGTACCGGCCGGTGATCAGTTCGGCTGCCGCTACGAGGCCTACCACACCGACCCCCGACACCAGCCACGCAAGACTCTCTGGGACGTCGAACTGGCCATCCGCCTCCGAGCCAACTGAGGTCAACGCCCGCGGTCATGGCTTTCTCCTGTTCGTGCGTTGTCTGCGGATGATCCATTCGGCGACCGCGGCGTTGATCACCCAGCCGGAGCTGACCGAGACAGCGGTGCTGAGGTCGCTGGTGCCGAAGAGGCCCTCGCCGACGCCTTCGGTGATCGTCTGGGTTCCGGCCGCCACGGCGAGGGCGTACGCACGGATCATCCAGGCGCGGTGTCCGGCGATGTCGCGGCGCCGGATGGCGGTGAAGCCGAGGACGATGCTTGCTGCCATCACCGAGCCGACAACGAGCCGCACGGACCACAACAGGTCACCACCGGGCGCACCTGGGTAGAAGAGGGTCATCCAGAGCCCGGAGCCGGCGACGACCAGGCCGGCTCCTACGAGCACACGGCCGGCTCGACGGTGCCAGGTGCGGTGGGCGCGGCGTACTCGAGCGGGGAACTGGAATGCGCCGGCGACGACGTACACCGCGGCGGCGACAACGTGCAGGACGACCGGGGCGGGTGAGGCGTCGATGCGCGGGTTGGTCGGCAACACCTGTGGGCCGCCTGCGAGCTCGACGAGCCGGAGCGACCCGGCGACGAGCGGGATGAGGGTGAGTGCGATCAGCGCGGCAGGCACTCGCACGCTCGAACCGTCCCGGGAACCCGGCCGGCGCTGCGGCGCCGGCCGGGTGCCAGAGGCGGTGTGCTGGGTCATTTCACATCCGCCGTCGCGCGGACCGCGGCCGGCTGGGTGGTGACGGTACGGGCCATGCGCCACAGCGAGTAGCCGAGGCCGATCATCGCGATGCCGTTCGGGAAGGCCAGCAGCCGGTACAACGCGTCCGGCAGCAAGGAGAGCACGATGGTGACGACGCCACCGACGGCGAGCAGCGCGGCGGCCCAGCGGGCCAGAACGCGGGCGCGATAGAGCGCGATACCGAAGACGAGGCCGCCGGCCAGGTAGCCGAAGTCCTGGACCTGTTGGACGATCTGCAGCAGACCGATGTCGCCGGTGGCGGAGTGGCCCTTGGCCACGGCGATGACGTCGTTCACGTAGCCGGGGTTGGTGTCGGCGATGGAGGGCAGGACGAACGCGGCGATGGCCACGGTGCTCATGATGGCGAGGTAGCCGGTGCCGAGAACCAAGTAACCGACGAGTCCGACGACCCCGTTCTTGCGGACCTGGCTCAGGTACATGCCGGTGATGCCGACCAGCGCCAGTACGGCCATCAGCAGCTTCAGCAGGTTCCGCACCATCACCTCGGTCGTCCCGATGGAGGTGGCATCCAGGTGCGGGTGGTTGATCTGGACGCCGATGAAGATCAGTCCTGCGACGACCGCGGCGGCGCCTGCGGCCCGGGTGAGGGTGGTTGGCGTGATGGTCATGTCCGGCTCCTGTTCCGGTGGTCCGTGGCGGCTGCCGCGGTATGTCCGGAACGTATTTCGGGAGGTGGCGACCGGGCGTCACAACATGTGGTGACTGACGATGTGACATGTCGTCGGGGGGGACACGTGAGTGCTACAGCAGGCCGAGCTCGCGGCCACGGCGGACGGCGGCCGAGCGGTTGTTGACGTCCAGCTTCGTGAAGATGCGCTTGGTGTGGGTACGGAGCGTGTTCAGCGAGACGAAGAGCCGGCGGGCCATCTCGGGGCCGGTCAACTCGCTGTCGAGGAGGCGCAGGACCTCGATCTCGCGTTCGCTGAGCGGGTCGGCCAGTGATCCACGGGCTGGTACGTCGGCAGCACCGGTGCCGAGGAGTCGGCGAGCATGCCGGCGCAGTACGTCGTACTCGCCGCCCTCCTGCACGGACGCGGCCTCGTGGAGCAGGGCGAGCATCGGGGCGCCTTCGTCGAGGAACAAGCGCACGTAGCCGTCCGGCTCCGGCGCCCGGGCCAGTGCCGCATCCAGCTCGGCCAGAGCCTCCGGTCGTTGCCCGCGCGCCTGATGAGTGAGGGCTCGCAGCATGCCGATCTCCAACAGACTGCCTGCGCGCGTCCGCTCAGCATCGGCGTACAGCCGGTCCAGCAGCGCAAGTAGGTCGCCCAGTGGCGCGGTGCCACTGGCGAGCAGGAGCCGCACGAGCGTCAGGTGGTCGTACTCGCGCTGGAACGACGCGTCGTCGGCCACGGCGACGTCGTGGTCGTCCGCCCACTCCTGAGCCGCAGCGAGGTCTCCGGCTGCGATGTCCACGCGGGCTCGCATGGCGGCGAAAGGGCGGAGGTCCGGGTAGAAGCCGGGCCGGTACAGCGTTGCCGCGTGGTCGAGCAGCTCCCTGGCCGTGGCGTGGTCGCCGTTCGAGACGCACACCTGGGCGGTGACGACGTACCAGCGGTGCCTGTTCTCTGTGATCGAGCCGCGCTCGCCGAGCACCCTCGCCGTCTCCAGATGGGCCTCTGCACTGACCAGATCACCCAGTTCACGGTCCAGCTCGGCCAGCCCCACGTGCAGGTCGGCGACAGCCCGCGGGTACGGCTCGCCGCCTCCGATCGCCGTCGCCAGGGCCTGCTCGTACAGCCGCCGCGCCCGATGGGGACGACCTGCGGTGATCCACATGTCGGAGAGCACCACCGTGGTGTCCAGCTCGTCGATGAGGTTCCCCGCCGCGTGCAGGCTGCGGACCGCGTCCGAGAACGTGGCCAACGCCTCCTCGACGTCCCCGGCCGCCCACGCAGCCAGACCGAGGTACCCGGACGCGGCTCCCAGCACGAAGTGGTCCTCGGCGCCCGCCAGCTCCAGCGCCCGCCGGGCGCACTGCACAGTGGCCGGTACGTCGTGCCGCGCTTGAGCCAGCGCAGCCCGGTAGACCCACACGGTCGCCGGCGCGGTCCGCAGGTCCTCGTTGTCAGCCCACGTTGCCGCGAGCGCCCGGTCTTGTGCGCCGGCCGCCAGCGCCGCCTCGGCATCATCGAGCCGGTGCTCCATCCCGTCCAGGTCACCAGCCGTCATCAGCGACCAAGCGGACACGATGCTCAGGACCGGGCTGCGCCGTACGACGGACTCTGGCAGCGACCGCATCCATTCCTGCATCAGGCTGTCCTGCCGTGCGCGGCGCAGCTCAGGCAACGCCTCCTCCATCAGGTAGGCGGCGCGGCCGTGGTCACCTGCGGCGAGTGAGTGATGTACGGCGTCCGCGACCAGGTCGTGCGCGGCATACCAAGCGCTCGCAGCCTGATGCAGCGTCGGCAGCTGCTCCGGGTGCTCAGCCATCAGGCGAGCGCGCAGGACATCGCCAAAGAGGTGGTGGTAGCGATACCAGGAGCGCTCGGCATCCAGCGGCACCACGAACACGTTGCCGCGGTCCAGCTCCTCCAGCACCTGACCGCCGCCGACCCCACCGGTGACCGCATCACACAAGTCACCGGTCAGTCGGTCCAGGACCGCGGTACGGAGCAGGAAGTCCCGGACTACCTCGTCCTGGCGAGCGAGGACCTCGTCCACCAGGTAGTCGATGACGAAGCGATGGCTGCCGGTGAAGGCCCCGATGAACTCGGCAACGTCCCCGCGGTCCGACATGCCCCGCAGCGAGAGCGCAGCCAGCTGAAGACCGGCGATCCAGCCCTCGGTCCGTTCCTCCAGCGCCTGTACGTCGGTCTCGGTGAGCTGCAGGCCCATCATCTCGTTCAGGAACTCCCTGGCCTCCGCCGGCGCGAAGCGCAGATCCGCCGCCCGCACCTCCGTCAGCTGCCCGCGACTCCGCAGCCGCGACAGCGGGAACGGCGGATCCGCGCGCGTCGTCACCAGCAGATGCAGCTGATCCGGCGAGTGGTCGAGGAGGAAGGTCATGGCCTCGTGCACCTCGGGCGCGTGGATGACGTGGTAGTCGTCCAGCACGAGCAGCCAGTGGCTGTCCGGCGCCTGCCGTCCGGCGCGCACGAGTTCGTTGACCACCGCGATCATCGGCGCGTCGTCCAGCGCCGCTGGATCCAGGTCGAGACCGATGCCGGCGAGCGCCGCCCAGAGGTGGGCGAAGAAGCGCGGCACCGCGTTGTCGCCCTCGTCCAGGGACAGCCACCCCACCCGCTCCTGGCCCGCGGCCCAGTCGCTGAGGAGCGTGGTCTTGCCGAAGCCGGCCGGCGCCGAGACGAGGGTGAGTCGGTGGCCGCGGTCCAGGGTGCTGTCCAACCGGCCGGCAAGCCGTGGGCGCGCCACCAGTTCCGACCGCCGGGCCGGCGGAAACAACTTGGTGGCGAGCACAGGAGCCGACACGTCCGGATCATAACGGCGCGTCGTCGCCCCCGAGTAGCGCTCAGGACTTGTTGCCTGCGGCAATGTCCAGGTGAACCGCAGGGTGAGCCGGGTCGGAGAGTGCGTGACGACTCTCCGGAGAGGCGAGCGGAGTGGCGCGCGGGTTCGTAGGATTGACATTCCGCACGGTCGCCCGGTGTGAGGAGAGCGCATGGAGTACAGATCGGCTCAGCACTCGATTCCGACCGCGACCCAGGGGGTTGCGCTGTGGGTGGCGGGAGCGTTCATTTCGCTGGCTTGTTTCGGGATCGCGCGGATGAGTATCGGTACCGAAGGGCTGTTGTTCGGGGTCTTTCACGTGTCCGTGGTGGGAGCGATCCTGCAGCTGGCTCTCGGTGTCACCGCTGTGGTGATGGCGGGATCCGCGCGGCATTGCCGTGCGTTCCTGGCGGGCGCTGGACTGCTGATGGTCGTGCTGCTGGCCTACGGACAGTTGGGCCCGGCTCCGGTGGTCGCGGATCTGGTGCCGATCGGGCCGGCTGACGTGTGGCTGCACGTCGTACTGGCGCTCACGATGCTGGTGGGGGCCGCGCTGCCGGCCAGGATCAGCTGGCGGCGGATGACCTGGCGGCGGCCTCAAAAGATGCGGCCGGCCGTTACGGGGGAGAACGGCCGGACCGCGAGTTGAACGTAACAACCCGGTCCGGCGAGGCTCAAGACGCCTTCACCATTCGTCATCCGAGAGACATGCTCACACTGCGCCGCCTGATCCTGCCGTCATCAGATCGTCAAGTGGATGCGCTTGGAGTCGTCATGTCCGAACGCCGGTGAACGGGCCCTACCCGCACGGTGAACCGGGGACGAAACCCTGAATCCGTAGACACGTTACGTATATGCACGTACGTCTTTGTCCTGTCATTCTCAGGTCCGATGTTCGCGCCCCAGAACATCATCCGCCCCTGTGAAGGAGAGAGAATGACGCCCGATTCTCCCCCACCTCGACGACGCACGCGCACCCGCAGACTGCTCGGCGTCGTGCTCGGCACCGCCACGCTGATGGTCACCACCGCGGTGGCCGCGTACGCCGCTCCGCCACCGCATCTGCCGCAGAACGCCGGTGGATGGGAGCAGTCGTTCTCACCGGCGTACGACTACGACACCGACGGGTGCTACGCCGTACCGGCGATCGGATCCGACGGAACGCTCAACCCCGGCCTCAACCCGAGCGGCGCGGTCAACGGCAATTGCCGGGACCAGTCGGACCTCGACAACTCCCAGACGTACGCCCGGTCGAAGTGCAACAACGGGTGGTGTGCGGTCATCTACGCCAGCTACTTCGAGAAGGACCAGGCCGTGCCCGGCAGCAGCCTCGGCGGCCACCGGCACGACTTCGAACACGTGATCTCGTGGATCAACCAGTCGGCCAACCAGGTCGAGTACGTGACCACCACGCAGCACTCCAGCCAGGTCACCTACGCCAGGTCGCAGGTGCGCTTCGACGGCTCGCACCCGAAGGTCGTCTACCACAAGGACGGCGCGAGCACGCACTTCTTCCGGCTGGCCAACAGCAACGACGAACCGCCGGAGAACCACTACCACAACTGGCGCTACCCGCCGCTGGTCGACTGGAACGGCTGGCCCAGCACCGGCCTGCGGGACACCCTGATGACCGCGGACTTCGGTTCCGCGACCATCAAGATCACCGACAAGGACGACCGCTTCCGCAACCTCCTGAACGCTTCGAAGCCCGCCGGCATCCCGTTCGACCCGTGGGCCTGACCACCTGAAGGTCCACAGACCGGGTCTGAGCTGGACGGCTCAGGCCCGGTCCGCCGGTGTCGATGAGGCGTGCGTCTCGCGCTGCCGGTGACGGAATTCATATCGGCGGGCAATGCATCGGGTGTGGAGTGGGCAGCATGAACGATGAGCCCCGGTTCCTGGTTCCCGCTGTGGTGTTCGTGGCCCTGGTCGTCGCTGTGGTCGGAAGCCTCGGCGCGCCGCTGATCACCGCGGTCGCCGACCAGTACGACGTGTCCCTGGCGGCATCCCAATGGACGTTGACGATCCCGCTGCTCTCGGGTGCCGTGGCCACCCCGGTCCTCGGCCGGCTCGGATCCGGACCGCATCGCCGGACCGTCGTCCTGACCACTCTGGGCATCGTCGTGCTCGGCAGCGCACTGACCGTCGTACCGCTGCCGTTCGCCGTACTGCTGATCGGGCGTGCGGCGCAAGGGACCGGACTCGGTCTGACCGCCTTGATGATGGCGACCGCCACCGATCACCTCGGCGAACGGCGGGCCGCGAGCACGATCGCATTGTTGTCGGTGGCATCGACCGCCGGCATCGGGGTCGGCTATCCCCTGGCCGGAGCGTTGACCGACGCCGCCGGCATCCGCGCCGCGTACGGCCTCGGGCTGGTGGTCACGGCCTTGGCCTTCGTCGCCGCGTTCGTGGTGCTTCCGCAGGCGCCGCCGCGGCCGGGTCGCCGAGTCGACATTCCCGGAGCGGCTCTCCTGACCGTCGGTCTACTGGCTCTCCTCGTCGTCATCAGTCAGACACAGCTCTGGCGAGACCACGCGACCTGGTCAGCGGCGATCCTGGCCGTCGCACTGCTTCTCCTGGCGCTGTGGGCCTTCGTCGAGACCCGTGTCGCGCATCCGCTGGTCGACATCCGTCTCCTCCGGCATCCGGCTGTGGCGGGCGCGAACCTGGTGATCTTCACCGGCGGCATCGGCATGTACCTCCTGCTCAGCCTGATCACCCGCTACGTCCAGACGCCCGCCGGGACCGGCTATGGCTTCGACCTGAACACCTTCGAGGCCGGTCTGATCCTGGTCCCCTTCTCGGTGGCCGGCTTCGCCGCCGGGAAGTTCCTGCCGCGGCTGCGCCTCAGCCCGCGGAGCCGGCTCGCCGCGAGCGCCACGACAGTGCTCGTCGCCTTCGTCCTCTTCGCGCTGACCCGCTCCCACCTCGCTGGACCTGTGGTCGCGATGACGGTCCTCGGCCTCGGCGTCGGCGCGTTCTTCGCGTCCATGCCGGCCGTGATCCTGGCCGTGACGCCGAAGTCCGAGACCGCCAGCGCGATGAGCGTCAACCAGGTCGTCCGCAGCATCGGCTTCTCGATCGGCAGCGCGCTGACCGGTTTCGTCCTCGCCGCACACACCTCCGACCGGTTCCCCGCCGAGTCGGCCTACGCCACCGCGGCCTGGACCGGCGCGGCCATCACCGCCGCCACGATCGTGCTCACGCTCGGCGTACTGCGGCGGAGCTGAAGTGATTGCGGAAGTCGCGGGGGCTCATCGCGTTCTGCGCGCGGAAGCGGCGGTTGAAGTGCGAGAGGTTGGGATAGCCGCAGCCGGTCGCGATCGCGCTGATCGGCGTGTCCGACTCGATCAGCCGGCGGGACGCCTCGGCCAGCCGTACGTCGTTGACGTAGTCGGTGAACGTCCGGCCGGTGTGCCGCCGGAAGAAGCGGCTGAACGCGTCCGGTGACATCGAGACCAGCGCCGCCGCCGCACCGATGGCGAGGCGTTCGGCGTAGTCGCGACGTACCAGGCCGATCACGCGGTCGATCCGATCTCGGGCGGCGGCGTCGACGTCGGTGACGAGCGAACGGGTCGCGATGGTCTCAGCCGGCTGACCGGCCAGCGACACCAGGATCTCGAGGACGGCGAGTGTCCCTCTCGCCGCGTCGGTGGTGTTGCTCAGGGCAACCATGGCTTCTCGGACACCGTCGGCGCCGTCGAAGCGTAAACCACAGTCGGATCGGGCCAGCAGGCGCCGTACGCCGTGGAACTCGGGCCGATCGAAGAAGCCGGTACCGAAGGCGTCGTACAGGAACTGCACGGTCACGGCCTCATGCCAGCCGGCCGCCTCCGACTCCCAGGTGTGCGGCGTCTCCGCCCCCAGCAGGACCAGATCCCCCGGACCGTAATCGGCGACCCGATCGCCGACGTAGCGCCGGCCCGATCCGGCGACGATCAGCGTCAGTTCGTACTCCGGGTGGTAGTGCCAGTCGAACCCGAACCGCGGCTCCGCCCGCAGCCCGAGATGCCACGACTGATGCGGCGAGGCAGGGATGTGCTCGTACGTCGGCCGCATGCCGGAACAGTACTCTGCCGACGCCAGGCCGCCATCGGCCCTAGTGAATTGGTCAGCAGAGTACCGGTTTTGGCCGCTGGACGCGTGGCACCCCGATCGCCGCTGAGGAGAAACTGGTCACCATTCGCCGATTGGGAGGCCCGATGACCACCACCGCCACCGAACTCGACCAGCCGTATGCCGTCAGTCCGGGCGCCGTCGACCAGTACGCCGCTGACGGCTACGTGAAGCTGCGCGGCGTACTGAGCCCCGACGTCGTGACGCATTACGAGCCCGAGATCACCGAGCAGGTCCTCCGGATCAACACCCAGCATCTGCCGCTGGCCGAACGCGACACCTACAGCCGCGCGTTCCTCCAGGTCGAGAACCTGTGGCGGCACAGCGACGCGGTCCGCGAGTTCGTCTTCTCCCGCCGCCTCGCCGGGATCGCCGCTCAGCTTCTCGGTGTGCCGTCCGTGCGGCTGTACCACGACCAGGCGCTCTACAAGGAGGCCGGCGGAGGCTTCACGCCGTGGCACGTCGACCAGCACTACTGGCCGCTGTCGACGGACCGCACCGTCACCGCCTGGGTTCCGCTGCAGGACACTCCGACGGAGCTCGGTCCGCTCACGTTCGCGGCCGGCAGCCACCGGTCGGGGTACGGCCGTGAGCTCGAGATCAGCGACGAGTCCGAGGCCAAGCTGGACAGCTTCGTGACCGAATCCGGGTTCCGCGTCGACGATTCGCCGTACGCGATCAGGGATGTCAGCTTCCACTCGGGCTGGACGATTCACCGCGCCCCAGGCAACTCCAGTACGACGCCCCGCCGGGTGCTGACCGTGATCTACATGGACGCGGCGATCGAGATCGCGCCGCCGGCGAATCCCTTCCAGCAGGGCGATCTCGCCGCCTTCCTCGACGACCGCGCACCGGGCACCGTCGCCGACGGCCCGTTGAACCCCGTCCTCTACTGAGCTCCGCTTGCTGCCGGCAACAATTTCAGCGCTTCGCCGTCACGCGGCCTCGACTTCGAAGACCTTGTCGAGGCCGGTACGGCGCAGTACGTCGGTCATCTTCCGGCTGGCGTGCCGGATGACCACCCCACCGCCACGACGGCGGCAGGTGCGGTGCGTGTCGAGCAGTTCGGCCAGCAGGGTCGACGAGATCTGGCCCAGGTCGGACACGTCGACGACCACCAGGCACACACCCTCCATCACGAGCTCGCGCAGTCGCCAGCGCAGCGCGGTCAGGCCGTCGTTCAGGTCGGTGTCGGACAACGTGACGATGGCCTTCTGGGGAAGTGGACCGTGGCTCGTCTCGGTCATCGACGGGTCCTCCGATGCAGTTGTGGCACTGGTACAACCCTGCGCCTCGGACTTTGAGATCGGTGGTGGTCCTTCTTTACGATCGGATGACATGCGGCGCCCAGCCCGTCACAACCGCGGTCGGAGTTGCGAGGATGTGCCGGTGCCGATGCAGGTGTTGGTCGTGGAGGACGACGATCGCATTCGGGCCGTACTGCGGCTCGCCCTCGAGGACGAGGGCTACCAGGTCGCCGAGGCAGCGGATACGCCGACGGCGCTGGAACAGGCACGGGCCGCGATGCCGGACCTGATGATGGTCGACCTGATGCTCGGCGAGATCGACGGCTACACGTGCATCCGGGAGATCCGCCGGATCAGCGACATCCCGATCGTGATCGTCAGCGCGCGGTCCGACACCCACGACATCGTGGCCGGCCTGGAGGCCGGTGCGGACGACTACGTCACCAAGCCGTTCCAGGTGAAAGAGATCACCGCGCGGCTGCGGGCTCTGCGCCGGCGGCTGCGGACCAGCGCGGAGGCGGCCGAGCCCGACATCGTGCTGGACTCCGATCCGGGCCGGCGGCTGATGCTGTCCACGTCCCGGGGCGCGGTCCGGCTGGACGGCCAGGACGTCCCGCTGACCGTCACCGAGTACCGGCTGCTGGTCGAGCTCGCCTCGCCACCGGGCCGGGTGCTCAGCCGGTCGGCGCTGCTGGCCTCGGTCTGGGAACACGGGTACTACGGCGACGAACGCATCGTCGACGTCCACATCAGACGACTGCGCACGAAGGTCGAGCGTGATCCCGGACGACCTCAACTCGTGACCACGGTCCGGGGAATGGGCTACCGGCTGGATCCGCGATGAGATTCGGCGTGCCCGCCCTGGGGCTGCGGCACCGGCTGGTGCTCGCCTTCGCCGTGGTGGCGCTGCTCGTCTCCGCTGTGTTTGCCATCAGCACCTATCTCCTCGCCCGCGGCTACCTGCTCGCCCAGCGGGAGAACGTCGTCCAGCACCAGACGTTCGCGGATGCGGCGTACGTCCAGCGCCGGCTGTCGAGTGCGGGCGCCGATGTGTCCGCGGTCCTGACCGCGGCCGGGACTCCGGCAGGTCACTCGATCATCCTGCGGTGGCGGGACCAGTGGTACGCGTCCGCGCTCGACGAGGGACGGGACGCCGTACCGGGTGGGGTGCTGGAAGAGATCGCGAACGGCCGTCCGGCCAGTCAGCGGTTCCGGTCGGACGACGAGGCGTACATGGTGGTCGGGGTGCCGCTGCCGTCGGTCAACGGGCAGTTCTACGAGATCGCTCCACTCAGTGAACTCGACGGGAACCTGCGGCTGCTCAGCGGGATCCTGATGGGTGGCGCGGCGCTGGCGACCGCCGCGGGTGCCGGCCTGGGGCTCTGGGCGAGCCGATCCGTCGTCACCCCGCTGAACCGGGTCGCGGTCACGGCCGCGTCGATCGCCGGCGGCGAGCTCGACACCCGGCTGCCCGCGACAGAGGACCCGGAGCTGGCCACGATCGTCGGGTCCTTCAACAGCATGGTCGACACGTTGCAGCAGCGGATCAACCGCGACGCCCGGCTGGCCGCCGACGTCAGCCATGAACTCCGCTCCCCTTTGACCACGCTCGTCGGCAGCGTCGACCTCCTGAACGCGCGACGCGACGAGCTGCCGGAGCGGTCGCAGCGGGCCCTGGACCTGGTCACCGCCGACCTGCAACGGTTCCGGCGGCTGCTCGACGACCTGCTCGAGCTGGCCAGGTCCGACGGCGGTCTCGACCAGCGGCCCAGCACGCCCGTCGATCTGGGCGAACTGCTCCGCCAGGTCCTCGGCGAGGTCGGCCGCGAACCCGCCCTGCTGCGCGGCGGGACGGACGTCGTCGTGAAGGCCGACAAGCCTCGCTTGGGCAGGCTGTTCCGCAACCTGTTCGAGAACGCCGAGACGCATGGCGGTGGGCTGACCGCTGTCGAGGTCGCCCGGGTCGACGAGGATGTCCTGGTGCTGGTCGACGACGGCGGCCCGGGGATCCCGCCGCACGATCGGGAGCGCGTGTTCGAGCGGTTCGCCACCGGCGCGACCAAACGCGGATCGTCGTCGGGGACAGGTCTCGGTCTGGCACTCGTTGCGGAGACCGTCGCGATCCATGGTGGTTCGGTCTGGTGTTCGGCGTCTCCGACCGGCGGCGCGCGATTCGTCGTACGGCTGCCGGAGGTGCGGTCGTGAAGGCGATCGCCGTGGCCGTTGCAGCGGCCCTGGTACTGGTGGGCTGTGGGGTTCCGGTCCAGGAGGACCCGGCACCGATCGACCCCGGGGCGATCCCGTCCCGGTTGCGCACCTCCAGCAGACCGACGACGGGACCGGCCCCGGCGACGTCCGGACAGGCGACGATTCAGGTGAACTTCGTCCGTCGGGACCGGCTGGTCGCGCTGAACCGGGAGGCGCCGAGCACGACGTCGACCGAGTTGATGAACGCCGTACTCCAGGGGCTGCAGGACGGACCGACCGCGACCGAGCGGGCCGGAGGCCTCACGTCCGCCCTGCAGCCGGGACTGACGTTGAGCGTGATCCACGTTCAGGCGAGGAGCGTCGTACTCGAACTGTCCGGGGAGACCGGCGGCCGGTCCGCGGCCGAGAATGTCCTGGCCGTCGGGCAGATCGTCTTGTCCGTGACCGCGTTGCCGGCCGTCGACGAGGTGACGTTCTCGCACAACGGGGTACCGGTGGAGGCGCTGCTGGCGGACGGCGCGCTGACGACGAAGCCGCTCACCGCCAAGGACTACGAGGCGTTGCGGTCGCAGTGAGCGGGCCAGGTTTTGACGAGCATGCTGAGGAAACTTTGAGATCGTGTGTCGTTCGTCCTCCGAGCCCCCGCTACGCCCCGTGAGCGGGATACACAGGACCGTCAGCGGTGCCCGAGGAGGAGAGAAGGTCGTGGCTGAGCGTCCGTCCGCGCCCAGGACAGCCGCACCGATGGTGACCTGGTCGGTCGCGATCGGTGTGGTCGCGGTGGCCGGAATCGCGCTGGCCCTGGTCAAGGCGTCGCTCTCGGTCGCGCTCATCGTGTTCGGGTCGGTCGCGATCGCGGCCGGGATCCTGGCGATCGGCCTGGTCAGGTCGCGACGGCGGATCACGACGCCCTCGGAGCAGCAGATCATCGACGCCGACCTGGCCAGGTGGTCGGACGCCGAGTTGTACGCCGTCTGGGTCGCGACCGACGCCGAAGTGGTCCGCGAAAGCCAGTCCGGCTACACCGAGACCGCGGCCCGGGCCCGTGACCTCCTGCTGTCCGAGATCGCGCGCCGGCGCCCGGCCGAGACCGCTGCCTGGCTCAGCTCCGACAACGCCCTGAAGGGCGAGCCGCCCCGCTTCCTGTTGTCCTGAAGGTGCCAGCAGGCCTGATCACGGGACGGCGAGGGTCAGGACGACCTCGTTGGCGTGAATGGTGAGGTGGCCGCCGGTGGCTTCGGCGTACCGCCGGGCGATGTCGAGCCCGAGCCCGGTGGATCCCCGGTCGCTGCGGCCACGCTCACCGGCTCCGAGCGGGATGCCCGGTCCCTTGTCCGCGACGGCGATCCGTACGACGTTCTGCTCCCGGGTCAGCGTGATCCTGGCCGGCGTACCGTCCGGGGTATGGGCGACGACGTTCTCCACCAACGCGTCGAGCGCGGCGCCGAGGTCCTCGGCCGATGAGCGCACCATGGCGGGTGGCTCCGGAAGATCCAGGGCGAGCTCCCGGCCCTGGTCCTCGAACAGTGGTTCCCAGAACGCGGCCCGGTTGCGGGTCACCTCGACCGCATCGCAGTGCGGGACCCGGCCTTCGCGTTGCGGACGCCGGGCCGCGCTGATCACGGCAGTGAGCGTCCGTTCCAGGCTGGTCACCTGGGTGTTCAGTTCCTCGGCACGCTCGCGGTCCGGCAAGGCCTCGACCTGGAGCCGGAGCGCGGTCAACGGCGTACGCAGCCGGTGGGACAGGTCGGCGACGGCCTCGCGTTCGACCGCGATCACCTCGTCGATGCGGTCGGCCAGACCGTTGAGCGCGGCACCTACCTTGGCGACCTCGGCCGGGCCGGTGGTCGGAGCACGGGCGTCGATGTCGCCCATCGCCAGGCGTTCCGCCGTACTGGCCGTCTCCTCGAGTGGGCGGGCGAGCCGGCGGGAGACGAGTTCGGCGCCGACGATGCTGAGCAGGAGTACGGCCATGCTTCCGCCGATCAAGATCAGCAGGCGCGGGGTGAGACCGTCGTACAACTCGTCGGCGGTCAGGAACAGGCAGACCGAGGCCGGGCCCTCCCGGGTGCCGACGGCGACCTCGACCGCCATCCCGCCGTCGATCGAGCGATAGTCCACATCACCGAGCTGCGGCGGACCCTTCCGGTCGTCGTCGTAGTCGGCCGGCAGCGGCTTCGGGGCCGGCACTCCACCCGGTGGCGGGTCGCCCAGCGTCGTACCGTCGGGAAGGCGGACCGAGATCGTGCCCGGCTCGTCCTTGCTGAGCCCTTGGATGTACGCCGTGATGTCGTCGGCGCTGTTGCCCCTGTCGCCGACGTAGTACGCGACCGCCTCGGCCCGGTACCGCGCCCGCTCCTTCGACTCGTTGGCCGTCGTACTGCGCATCAGCAACACCAGCGGTACGGCGAAGGCCAGCACGACCAGCGTGGTCATGCCGACCGAGAGGAACAGGATCCGGCGGCGCATGGTCAGCCCCCCGACGCCAGCTTGATCCCGACGCCCCGGACGCTGTGCAGGAACCGCGGCTCCGCGGCCGTCTCACCGAGCTTGCGCCGCAACCAGGACAGGTGAACGTCGACCGTGCGGTCGCCACCGCCCCACGGCAGACCCCAGACCTCGGCCAGGAGTTCGCGCTTGCTCACCACGGCACCCGGCCGGCGGGACAGCGCCAGCAACAGGTCGAACTCCTTACGCGTCAGGTCGACCGGCGAACCGTCCACCGTGACCTCGCGACTGCGCGGATCGATCCGCAACGCGCCCAGCTCGACCGTCGACTCGCCTTGCTCGCCCTGGCCGAGGCGCCGCAGTACTGCCCGGATCCGCGCGTCGATCTGCGCCGAACTGAACGGCTTGATCACGTAGTCGTCCGCACCCGCGTCGAGCAGCCTGACCACGCTCGCGTCGTCGTCTCGGGCCGTGGCCACGATCACCGGTACGTCGCTCACCGCGCGAACCATGGCCAGCACGTCCCGGCCGTCCAGGTCCGGCAGACCAAGATCCAGCAGCAGTACGTCGGGCCGATCGCGGGCGACCGCGGCGACGCCATCGGCACCGGCGGCAACGGCCGTGACGACATGACCGGCCGCCGTCAGGGACTTGCCCAGCGACGTCCGGATCGCGTCATCGTCCTCGACCAGCAACACCCGCGCCATGCGTTGAGCCTAGCTTTGTCACTCCACTTGGAGCTGCGCTGGCGCTCGGAGGCCGGTGCTGCGGAGTTCGAGGCCGGCGAGCTGACCGATCACCGTGGTGTCGCCGTCGCGCCACGCCGTGACCGGATCGTCGGAGATCTTCGCGAGCTTGTGCATCGGCTGGTTGGCCATCGCCCGCAGCGCGAACAACTGCAGGTCCGCATCGCTGTCGATGAACTTCTGCGCCGCGGTCGCCCGCCGGGAGAACCGGATCCGCGGCGGCAGCCAGATCAGCAACGCCAGCAACACCGGCATCGCGATCGTCACGGCGGCCAGGACGTACGCCAACTGCTCCACGGCGTGCGCCTGGTCCCGGCCGGCCTCGGCCAACTTGCCCGCAGCCGCCGCAGCGCCGTCGACCGGCGACCGCAACTGGTCGCCGACCACCGGCACTTTGCCCATCGGCTCCGACAACCGGCGCAGGTCCCCCGCGAGCCCGTCGCCCGCCTCCGCCGCCTTCCGTCCGGGAGCCCCGAGGGCGTTCGTGATCCGGAACACCAGCAGACCGGCCTCGACCCACAACCAGACCCAGCCCACCAGCAGCAGATCGCCGAGCACCTGCCGGAACCGCTGCGTCCCCACGTCGGAGTAGACCTTCACCGCGCCATCCCTTCATCGGGCCGTTCATCGGCTCCGTGCGCGGTGAGACTAGAGGGTCGTACGCAGATCCCAAAGCAACGGATAGTAACGAAGATCCAACCGGCTGCGCAGGTAGCCCGCGCCGGAGGAGCCACCGGTGCCTGGTTTCGTGCCAATCATGCGCTCGACCATGACCACGTGCCGGGCACGCCAGGCGGCTGCCAACTCGTCGTGCTGGAGCAGGACCTCGGCGAGCTCCCAGACCGCGGCGTAGTGGCTGCGGTCACCGGCGACCTTGCGCAGCGCGTCCCGGACGGAGTCCTCGGTGTCGGTGCCGAAGCCGGCCTTCTCGAGGACGACGAGGTACGCGTCCCACAGCGTCGGCTCCTCCAGCCGCCGGCCGAGGCGCTCCTTCTCCACCTCGGTCAGGCCGCGGAACCGGCGGACGAACGACGGATCCTTCGCCCCGGACAGGAACTCGATCTCGCGGAACTGCACCGACTGGAACCCGCTGGCCGGCGACAACCGATGCCGGAACTCACCGAAGTCCTGCGGGGTCATCGTCTCCAGGATGTCGACCTGCTGGGTGAGCGTGCGCTCGATCGTGTGCACGCGGCGGAGCAGATGCTCGGCCAGCCACAGTTCGCCGGACAGCATCGCGTCCCGGGAGGCGGTCAGCTCGTGCAGGACCTGCTTGAACCACAGCTCGTAGACCTGGTGGATGGTGATGAACAGCAACTCGTCGTGCGCCGGCGGATCCGACTCCAGCCGCTGCTGGTCGAGCAGCTCGCCCAGCCGCAGATAGCTCCCGTACGTGAGCCGTCCGCCCGCCTCGCCGAAATGCACGTCAACGCCATCCCACCGCCCCGCCACCCCGTCACCACTCATGCGCCCGAGCGTAGCTGACCGGTGCGTGACCGGTCAGGGATTGGCTCGTTGGAGGTGGGGTACGCCGAAACGAGGAGTTGCATGTCCGCCACGGTCGAGACGCCGCTGATCCCGGGACCGATCCAGGGACCGACCCGGGAAGAACCGCAGATCGAGGCGCTGCTGCTCGGGGACTACGCGTCCCTGGTCCACCTGGCCTATCTGATCCTCCCGCCTTCGATCAGCAGGTCACGGCGGACCGCCGCCGCCCACGCCGTCGTACAGCGCGCCCTGCCGCCCGGGCTGAACCTCCCGAGCGGCGACCCACGGGAGTTCCTCCGGCGTCGCGTCGTCCAGGAAGCCGGCCGGCAGGCGTCGGCTCAGTCGATGCTCGATCGGCTCGGCGGTCTCTTCGCGCCGGCCGACTCGCTGGGCTTCGAGCCCTGCGCGACGACGATCGACCGCACCACGATCCGCCGGCGCAACCGTCGCGGCCGCCGGCTGGCGATCGCCGTCACGCTCCCCCTCACCCTCGGCATCCTCGCGTCCCTGCTGCTGTCCTGACGCCCTCAGGTTGTCCCAGGCAACGAACAGGCAGTGCAGGAGACCGCACCCGAGGATCCGGCTGCCGCAGGCGGCCGCAAGACGGTCGCGGCGATCCTCGCTCATCGTCGCGCATAGCGTCCGGTCCTGCCGCTGGCGGGAGTGGTCGCGGGCGTTGCGGTGGTCGCGGTCCTGGTCGGCGGGATCGCCGTACTCGGCGGAGACGATCAGCCAGTTGCTCAGCAGACACAGCAGTTCCAGCCGACGTCGACGCCGAGTGTGGACACGAGTGATCAGGGCCGGCCGCCATTCCGGAATGCGGCTCAGAACCGTACGGTCGCCCTCACCCTGACCCCTCGCTAGCTCAGAGGCTGTGGCGGGCGAGGAAGCCGCGAAGGGCGGTGTTGAACCGTTCAGGGTGCTCCATGTTGGGAACGTGCGCGGCGTCGGGGAAGTCCACGCGCTCGGCACCGGCGACTCCGGCGGTGAGTAAGTCGGCGGACGCCTGCGTACCGGTGGTGTCGAGCGCACCGATGACGACGAGTACCGGGCAGGCGATGTCCTGGAGCCTGCCTGCGGCTGGACGAGACAGCGGCAGGACCTGTGGCTCTTCTTCGGTCCTCGTCTCGATCGCATAGATCATCCGTCGGACGTGTTCGCGGACCGGACGCGGTGCCCGCCCTTCGGGCTGCAACGGACCGTCGGTCCAGACGTGAGTCTCCAGATCGACCAGGGCGTCCAAGTCCTTCGCCTTCCACAGCTCCTCGATGCGGTCGAAGACCGCGGTCTGCGCCGGCGGCGCTTCGTGCGACGAGCCGCTGACACCACCGCACACCCAGACCAGGCCGGCGACTCGATCCGGCTCCTCCACCGTGAAGTCGAGGCTGTGCTGACCGCCGCGCGAGCAGCCGACAACCACCGCCTGCCCGATCTCCAGGTGGTCGAGCACAGCGCGCAGGTCGTCGACCGGGGAGAACTCGACCGCCTCGGTCCTCGATCGCCCGAAACCGCGGCTGTCGAAACAGACCACGGTGTGGTCCTTCGCGAACTCGGCGACCTGCTGTTCCCACATGGTCAGGTCCGCGATTCCCGCGTGCACGAAGACGATCGGCGATCCGTGGCCGGTGCGTTCGAAATAGAGGGCCCCGCCGGGCACAGCTACAGATCCGCTGTCCATCGGGCGAGCGTAACCATCCTCGGTGCCTGACGCGGCGGAGGGGTTCCGTGACCGATCGGTGGTGCCATGATGTGCGGCATGGAGCTCAAGCTGTCGGCGTCGTACGACGCCACCCCCGAGGAAGTGTTCGCGATCGTCACGGACGCCACCTTCCGCGAGCAGGCCTGCGAGAAGACCAAGGCGCTGTCGTACAACGTCGAGGTGACCAAGTCCGGGAGCGACACGGTCGTCAAGGTCCGCCGGGAGATGCCGTCGGACGGCGTCCCGGACTTCGCCAAGAAGTTCGTCGGTGAGACGCTGACCCTGGTCCAGACCGAGACCTGGCACGCGGCCAAGGCGGACGGGTCCCGCGACGCCGACGTCTCCGGCGAGATCGTCAACACCCCGGTCACGCTCAAGGGCACCGCGAGCATCACCGGCAGCGGCGGTCAGGCCGTGCAGGCGATCGACCTGGACGTGAAGGTCGCCGTCCCGCTGATCGGCAAGAAGATGGAGCCGTTCGTGGTGGACGCGATCCGCTCCGGCCTGCAGAAAGAGCACGAACTCGGCCGCGACTGGCACAACGGCACCAACTAACCACCAGCCCACGCGACCAGGAACACCTCCCGGGGGCTCCGGACAGCACAAGACCTGTCCCCAGCCCCCAGCTCCTGTCCACACCCCCGGCTCCCGTCCCCGGCCCCCCAGTTGCTGTCCCCAGCCCCCAGTTGCTGTCCCCAGCCCCCGGTTCCTGTCCACACCCCCGGCTCCTGTCCCCGGCCCCCAGTTGCTGTCCCCGGCCCCTGGTTGCTGTCCCCAGCCGCGACTGGCACAACGGCACCAGCCAACCGCCAGACCACGGGACCAGGAACACCTCCCGGGGGCTGCGGACAACACAGGACCTGTCCCCAGCCCCCAGCTCCTGTCCGCACCCCCGGTTGCCGTCCCCGGACCCCGGTTGCCGTCCCCGGACCCCGGTTCCTGTCCCCGGACGCCGGTTGGTGTCCCCGGACCCCGGTTGGTGTCCCCGGACCCCGGTTGGTGTCCCCGGACCCCGGTTGGTGTCCCCGGACCCCAGTTCCTGTCCCTAGCCGCGACTGGCACAACGACATCAACTAACTACCAGACCGCGCGGCCAGGAACACCTCCCGGGGGCTGCGGACAGCACAGGACCTGTCCCCAGCCCCCAGCTCCTGTCCGCACCCCCGGTGGCCGTCCCCGGACGCCGGTTCCTGTCCCCGGCCCCCGGTTGCTGTCCCCGGCCCCCGGTTGCTGTCCCCGGGCCCCGGCTCCTGTCCGCACCCCCGGTTGCTGTGTCTGGGCGCCGGTTGCTGGCTCCGGGCCGCTCGGGTGTGTGTCGCTACGCGGGGTGGGTTACGCGCGGTGGCAGTCTGAGGAGGGCGGGGTGCTCTTCGGAGGTGAGCCAGTCATGCGGAAGCAAGTCTTTCGTCAGAAGGGTCAGCGCACGGAGCCGGGCGAGGAATCGCAGTTCTGCGTCTTCTGCGCCACGGTGATGCCGTTCGAGCAGATCGAGGCACCCGATCACCTGGTCGAGGAGCCCGACGAGTGGATCTGCGTGAAGTGTGGATCCGCGCTGCTCGTTGATCCACCGCTGCAGGAGTATCACCGCAGCGCCTGACCCTGCTTACAGCGGCGGGCCGAACGCGCAGACCACTCGGGACGCGTGGGCGGGATCCAGCGCGTTCGCAACCAGTTGCGCCACCGTCGGGTCGAAGGCCAGACCGACATGTCCGACGGGGTCGAGCGGGCAGGTGTCCTGGACGTACTTGTTCGTCACCCCGGGCTCGCGGATGAACGACGTCTCGTGCGGGGTCACCAGCGCGTCGAACCGCGACGCGATCACCGTGTACTTCACACCGGGCTGGGCGATCGGGCCCGTGGTCAGCTTGGCCACCGCGGCACCGCCGACGATGAGTTCGTCACAGGCCGGGCAGCCGAACTGCTGCAGCACCTGGTCGACGAGCGGCCTGAGGCCCAAGTAGTCGCCCACGCTGACCAGACCACCGAACGTCGTACCGTGTGTCGGTGGAGCCAGCGCGACCACCTGGCCCACCTGGCCGGCGTACCCGCGGACCTTGGGGCCGTAGATGCTCTGGAAGGCGCCCTCGGAATGCCCGACGATGTCGACCTTCGCGGCGCCTGTCGCCTGGCGGACCTGCTGCACGAAGGCCTGGATCTCGGCCGACGACTGCGCGATCGAAACCGTGCCACCGACCGGGATCGCGGACGTGGCCTGGCCGTAGGTGAGCGTGAACGCGCAGTACCCCTTCTCGGCGAGGAACGGGCCGAGGAAGGAGTAGTTGCCGGGGCCGTTGCCGCCGAGGCCGTGCAGGAGGACGAGCGGGTTCGGATGAGCGGCGGACGGCTTGCAGGACCAGTTGTCGAAGCCGGAGGAAGGCGCGGCGTTAGCAGTCGTGGCGGTGGTGGCGGACGCGGTGAGCAGGACGGCGGCGAGCAGGCCGGCGGCGGCGCGACGCAGTCGATTTGGCATGGTGCTTTCCCCGTGGTTGTATCGTTCAGTAGTTGTCGGATCACGGGCAGTAGAGCATGGTCCCTTGGTTACAAACAAGTGCTCATGTTCGGAACATGTTCCCTCGGTTACGAGTCGAGTACGCGGGGTAACGTCCAGCGCATGAGTCGCACCATACGGGGACTGGACGCCGGGCAACGGCGGGCCGAACGACGTGAGCAGCTGCTGGATGCGGCGCTCAATCTGTTCGCCGCCAACGGCTATCTCGGTACGTCCATCGAGCAGATCTGCAGTACGGCGTACATCGGGACGAAGAGCTTCTACGAGCTGTTCTCCAGCCGCGAGGAGTGCTACGTCGCCTTACTGCGGCGGACCTCGGAACGGCTCGAGGAGCGGATGGTCGGCGTCGCCGCACAGGCGGCCGGTAACGAGCGGCAGGAGGCACCGCGGCTGCTCGCCACCTTCGTGCACGAGCTCGTCGACGACCCGCGCGTCACCAAGGTCACCTTCGGGATGGCGTCCGGGATCTCCGAGCTGGTCGAGCGGCAGCGGCGGGCGAACCGGCGCTGGGCGGCCGGCTTCCTCGAGCAGCTCTGGGACCGGTACGACGGACCGCCCACCGGCCGGGATGCCTCCGACCAGCGGGCGGTTCGTCACAGCGTTGCGATCGGCCTCGTCGGCGGCCTGTTCGACCTGATCTCGGACTGGCTGGTGGATGCGAACCTCAGGAACCAGCGCCAGATCGAGACCCTGATCGACGACCTGACCACCTTCTACATCACCGTCCGCCGAGGCCTGGTGACTTAACCCAGGTGCGGCCCCACCACTACTTTCCCTCAGCCCTGGTGCGGCCCACCACTACTGTCTTTGCTTTCCTTCCCTCAGCCCTGGTGGGGGTACCGGTAGTCCGTGGGCGGCGCGAAGGTCTCCTTCATCGACCGCGGGCTGGCCCAGCGGATCAGGTTCCACATCGAGCCGGCCTTGTCGTTCGTCCCGGACGCGCGCGCGCCACCGAACGGCTGCTGCCCGACCACCGCACCGGTCGGCTTGTCGTTCACGTAGAAGTTCCCGGCCGCGAACCGCAGGTACTCGGCAGCCTCGGCGACCGCGTGCCGGTCCTGCGCGATCACGGCACCGGTCAGCCCGTACGGCGCCGAGTGCTCCATCCCCCGCATCACGCTGTCGTAGTCGGCGTCGTCGTACACGTGCACGCCGAGGATCGGGCCGAAGTACTCGGTGCTGAAGATCTCGTCGGTCGGGTCGGCCGACACCAGCAGCGTCGGCCGGACGAAGTACCCCTCGCTGTCGTCATAGGTGCCACCGGCAACGACCTCGATCGAATCGGTCGCCGCGGCCCGGTCCAGCGCCGCCTTGTGCTTGGCGAAGGCCCGGTCGTCGATCACCGCGCCGATGAAGTTCGACAGGTCGGTGACGTCACCCATGGTCAGCGACTCGGTCTCGGCGACCAGGTCGTCGCGGATCCGGTCCCACACCGAGCGGGCGACGTACGCGCGGCTGGCGGCGGAGCACTTCTGGCCCTGGTACTCGAACGCGCCGCGCACCATCGCGGTCTTGAGCACCGCTGGGTCCGCCGACGGGTGCGCCAGGATGAAGTCCTTGCCACCGGTCTCGCCGACCAGCCGCGGATAGGTCTTGTACGACGCGATGTTCGTGCCGACCGTGCCCCACAGCGACTGGAACGTCTTGGTCGAGCCGGTGAAGTGGACACCGGCCAGATCCGGGTGGGTCAGCGCGGCCTTGCTCACCTCGAGGCCGTCACCGGTGACCAGGTTGATCACCCCGGCCGGCAGCCCAGCGGCCTCCAGCAGCCGCATCGTCCAGTGCGCCGCGAACTGCTGCGTCGGCGACGGCTTCCAGACCACGGTGTTGCCCATCAGCGCGGGCGCGGTCGGCAGATTGCCGGCGATCGCGGTGAAGTTGAACGGCGTGATCGCGTAGACGAAGCCCTCCAGCGGCCGGTAGTCGACCCGGTTCCACACCCCCGGCGACGAGATCGGCTGGTCGCTGACGATCTGCCGCGCGAACGCGACATTGAAGCGGAGGAAGTCGATCAGCTCACAGGCGGCGTCGATCTCGGCCTGCTGCACCGTCTTCGACTGGCCGAGCATGGTGGCCGCGTTCAGGGTGTCGCGCCAGGGACCGGACAGCAGGTCGGCCGCCTTCAGGAAGATCGCGGCGCGGTCGTCGAAGGACAGCGACCGCCACGACGGGGCAGCCGCGAGCGCCGCCACCACGGCCGATCGGCCATCGGCCTCGGTCGCGTTGCCGAGAGTGCCGAGCACGTGCGCGTGCTTGTGCGGCTGGACCACCTGGATCGACGTACCGCCACCGAGCCGCTGCTCACCGCCGATGGTGCAGGTCAGGTCGATCGCCCCCGCCGAGGTGAACTCCTTGAGCTTCGCCTCCAGGCTCGCGCGCTCGGCCGATCCGGGGGCATACCCCAACACTTTCTCGTTGGCGGGCGTCGGAACGACGGTGACGGCATCCATGCTGCGGGCTCCTCGATCTGGTGGTGTGGATCGTGCGGGTACGCCGTGCGGGTGGGCGGCGCGCTCGCTGGTGATACGAGCATGGTGCCACGACCGACCACCTGGAACGAACCTGACCACAGACCCGACCAGGAGCTCTACTGGTCAGGTGAGGAAGCACCCGCCCCGCGCCTCAACATTTGTAGCATACGTTTCACTCGAGCAGGCTCCGCCGTCGCCATTCCGGCCGCAATGACCAGCAGGTCGACCGGGTCCACGTCGGCCCTCAGTCGCCCCTCTCGCTGGGCTTGCCCGACCAGCCGGCCAACTGTCTCGACCATGGCCGCATGCCACCCCTCGTGGAGCTCCGACCGCCGCGCCGACGGCTCCAGGCTGCGCGCCAGATCCCCCTTCTCGGCCACGTGCTGGACGAACCGCTCCAGCCAGTCGAACAGGTCGACGCCGTCGTCGACCGCACACAGTTCGGCGACCTCCTCGGCGTACACGGCCACGATCAGATCGTCACGGGTCGGGAAGTGGCGGTACAGCGTCGCGTTGCCGATCCGGGCCCGCCGAGCGATCTCGTCGAGGGGCGCCTGGGTGCCGAGCTCGACGAAGACGGCCTGCGCGACCGCGACGAGCTGGTCGCGGTTGCGCTGGGCATCGGCACGCAATGGCTTAAGTGGGGACATCCCTGGTTAGACTAGCCGACGAACCAGAACCGGGGATCTCCCCAGTTAGGAGCACCGCATGGATCTCGACGACCGGATCGCGATCACCGACCTGATCTCGATGCACGGCCACCTGGTCGACGCGGGCGAGCCGCCGGATCGGCTGTTCACCCCGGACGTGAGGTACGACGTCTCGGACCTCGGCGGCGGCGTGATCGTCGGGACCGCGGCACTGTGGGAGGCCGGGCTGACTCTCGGCGACGGCAACCCGGTCGGCCACCACATCACCAACATCGTGCTGACCGAGGTGGGCCAGGATGAGGTCGTGGGCCTCTCGAAGGCCATCGGGATCATGGCCGACGGCAGCTGCGCGAGCCTCACGTACAAAGACGTCGTCGTTCGCACCCCCGCCGGCTGGCGCATCAGCCACCGGCAGGTGATTCCCCGCCGCCGTCCGCTGGGACGGTAAGTTCGCGGATGTGACTGGTGTCGGGCATTTCGTGAGTGCTGAGGCTCAGGAGATCTACCTGCGCCTGTACGACGTGACGGTCATGGGGATTCCTGGACTGCGCGAGTCTCTCGACGTCAGTACGACGTACGGCCGGGTGCGGGTCTATCGGTACGGGCCCGACGACGGGGAGCCGATCGTGTTGCTGCACGGGCGGGCCGGGACGACGGTGATGTGGGAGCAGAACATCCCGGAGTTGGCCTCGAGCCATCCGGTCTACGCGATCGATGTACTCGGGGAGCCGGGCCGGAGAGCGCAGACCGTGCCGATCAGGTCATCCGCGGAGCAGGCGGTGTGGTTGAACGAGACGCTCGCCGGGCTCGGGCTGGAGAAGGCACACGTTGCAGGGGTCTCTGGTGGTGCCTGGCTCGCGTTCAACCTGGCGTTGCATGCGCCCGAGCGGATCGCCTCACTCGCACTGGTCGAGCCGGCGAACGTGTTCGCGCGGTTCGCCTGGCGGTTCCTGCTCGGCGGGTTCGCGCTGGTGCCCGGTCTGCCGGACGGCGTTGGGACGCGGTACCTGCAGTGGGTCGCCGGAGGGGTGCCGATCGAGCAGCCGGCCGGGCGGCTGGTGATGGCTGGGTTGCGCGACTACCGGATGAAGTTGCCGATGCCGACGTACGGGAACGATGACGCGTTGCGCCGCATCCGGTTGCCGGTACTGGCGCTGCTCGGCGGGCGCAGCGTCGTTCACAATCCGCTCGAGGCGGCGCGGCGGGCGCAGACCTTGCTGCCCGACAACCAGACAGAGCTCTGGCCGGACGCCGGGCACGGTCTGCCGGCCGAGTTCCCGGAGGAGTTCAACGCACGGCTGCTGAAGTTCGTCGCCGAACGGAGCGTGCGCTAGGGCCGCCAGGGCATGTGCTGGAGGGTCCAGGTGTTGCCGTCGGGATCTTGGAACCAGGCGTAGAAGACGCCGCCGAGGTCTTCGGTCTCGCCGACTTCGACGCCACGGCCGATCAGTTCCTGGCGAGCGGCCTCGATGTCCTTCACGACCAGGTGAAGACCACGCAGGCTGCCCGGCTCCATGTCCATCATCGGCAGCCCCTGCAGGAGAGTGATCGAGCAGAACGACCCGGGCGGGGTCAACTGCACGACGCGTACGCCGTCGGCGGGTGACACGTCGACGTCGACGTGGAACCCGGCCTGCTCGGAGTAGAACCGCTTCGCGCGGTCGATGTCGGTCACCGGCACTGGGATGAGTTCGAGCAGGAACGCGCCTGGCTTCACCAGCGGCGCATTGGGATCGTCCGGGATCTCCGAGGCGTCCTTCGGGATCTCGGTCTGTGTCGGCGGCGGCGCCGGGACCCCGGTCGGCGAGTTCGGGATCCCGGGCTGCTCGGTCATGCGGACTTCTTCGCGGTCTTCTTGGCGGCCTTCTTCGCCGGCGCCTTCTTGGCCGCTGCTGCCTTCTTGGCGGGTGCCTTCTTCGCGGCCGCCTTCTTCGCCGGAGCCTTCGTGGCCGGCTCGGCGTCCCCGGATCCGCCCGCACGGCGAGCCTTGGCGGCCTCGACGGAGGCACGCAGGGCGGCGACCAGGTCGACGACCTCGGCGCCCTCGGTCTCCTCTTCCTCGGTCTCCGGCAACGGCACGCCCGCCGCCTTCGCCTCGACCACCTTCTCCAGCGCCGACCGGTACTCGTCGTGGTACTGGTCCGGGTCGAACTCGCCCCGCAGCGTGTCGATGTACGACGACGCCATCGCCTTCTCCTGGGAGCGGATCTCCACGTCCTCGGGCGGAGCCGCGAAGGACGCGTCGCGGACCTCGTCCGGCCACAGCATCACCTGCAGCACCATGATGTCGTCGACCGTCCGCAGCAGGCCCAGGCTCTCCCGCGACCGCAGCGCCACCTTGACCAGCGCGTAGAGCTCGGAGCCGTCGAGGGCGTCCCGGAGCAGCACGTACGGCTTGGCGCCCGGCCCGCCGTCGGCCTGCAGGTAGTAGGACTTGCCCAGGTACAGCGGGTCGACCTGGTCCGAGGGCACGAACTCGAGGACGTCGATGACCTTCTTGCTGGACAGCGGCAGGTCGGCGAAGTCGTCCGGTTCGAGCACCACCATCCGGCCGTCGGCCATCTCGTAGCCCTTGCCGATGTCGGAGTACGGCACTTCCTCGCCGTCGATCGAACAGACCCGCTTGTACTTGATCCGGCCCCCGTCGGCGACGTGCACCTGGCGGAACGAGATGTCCTTCTCCTCGGTCGCGGAGAACACCTTGATGGGGATCGTCACCATCCCGAACGAGATGGCACCCTTCCAGATCGCCTGCATCGCCATCAGCTCCCTGTCAGCTCAGGCCCGTCACGCCGCCGCGGGATCTCTCCGCGGCGAGCAGATCGGGGACCTCCTGTGTCGCATACCACAGCAGATCTTCACCCTCGCATGAATCGAGGGCGAAAAGTGCGTCGTCGTCACCGTTCTGGGCCGCGTCCCACAGGTCGGCGGCCTTCCCGACCACCGCCTCCGCACCCGCGGCGTCCAGGTGCACGGCCGCGACCGTCGTCCACGGGATCACGACGTGCAGCTCCAGCCGGGCGTCCCCCAGCTCGACCGAACCATCGGCCGGCGGTACGGCGCTCACCTCGGCCGCCACCACGACGCGGCGCCGGGCCGGGCCCGGGTCGGCCGCGAGCAGTCCGACCGAGGCACGAGCAGCCTGCGTCATCGCGGCGTACTCGAGCTCTTCGTTGTCGCCCTCGGCGTACCACTCCCGCAGCGCCGGTGTGACGGCGTACGCGGTCAGCGGCGCCGGGCCGATCTCGCCGGCAGTGCACGCGACGCCCAGCAACCGCAGTGTGGATGGGATGTAGACCCTCATGTACCCGCCTTCTTGGTCGTGCCGCGGGGTTTCTTCCGGCCCCGGGAGGCCCGGTTGTGGCTGCCCTTGGTCGTGTCGAGCAACTCGTCCAGCGCATCGGTCACACATTGGCCGAAAACAGCGAGGTCGGGCATCGCGGTGCGGTCCGCGTTCAGCCCGAAGGAGACCTTCCCGTCGTACGACGTGACGCCGACGGACAGCCCCTGACCGGGCATCAACGGCACCACCGGGTACGACGCGAGCATCGGCGCACCCTTGGCGTACAGCGGGAACTGCGGTCCGGGCACGTTGGTGATCACCACGTCGTCGATCGGCCGGACCGTGGTGGTCGCGACCCGGGCGGCCAGCGCGTGCAGGGTGGTCGGCGCGAACCCGGCGATGCCGACCAGGGACCGGGCGCTGACCGCGCGGCCGGTGTCCTTGTGCACCTTGGTCTGGTACGAGATCTGGTGCAGCCGCATGACCGGGGAGTTCTCGCCGACCGGGAGGTTCACCGTCGAGGCGATCACCCGGGAACCGAGCGAGGTCGGCTCGTCGTCCTCGTCGTCGCGGATGCTCACCGGGACCACCGCCCGTACGCTGCGGGTCGGTCCGACGCCCTCACCCCGCGTCATCATCCAGGCCCGGAACGCACCCGCGACGACCGCGAGGACCACGTCGTTGACCGTGCCGCCGTGCATCGCCCGGACGGTCCGGTAGTCCTCGAGATCGGTCTGCACAGTGGTGAACCGGCGCTGACCGGACGTCTTCACGTGCAGTGAGCTCTCCTGCGCGTGCCGTTGCGCTGCCAGCGAGCCGACCACGTCGCCGAGCACCTCGCGGACCGACGTGGAGCCGGTCAGGCTGGCCATCTCGGCCCGGGCCAGCTCCAGCACGGCGGTCGGGTGGCGGGTGGCGTCGGCGAACACGCCGGCCAGCAGCTCCAGAGCCGACGGCGGATGGTCCGGCTGCCAGGTGTCGGTCGGTGTCTCCCGCGGATGTGCGGTCGCGTCCAGCACGACCTGGCCGATGTCGACCGTACTGTTGCCGTCGACAAGGGCCTGGTGGGACTTGGCGATGATCGCGAACCGGTCGCCCTGCAGGCCCTCGACCAGGTACATCTCCCAGAGTGGGCGGGCCCGGTCCAGCCGCCGGGACATGATCCGGGCGACCAGCTCGAGTAGCTGCGCGTGGGTCCCCGGCCGGGGCAGAGCGGAGCGCCGTACATGGAAGGTGATGTCGAACTCTTCGTCGTCCACCCACACCGGGCCGGCGAACCGGCCGGGCACCTGCTGCACCCGCTGCCGGTACCGCGGCACGAACGCGATCCGGTCCCGGATCAGCGCGACCAGGCTCTCGTAGTCGAACCCGTCACCGGAGTGCACCGGCGGCTCGAAGATGTCGACCGTCCCGACGTGCATCGGGGTGGCCGGCGACTCGGCCTTGAGGAAGGTGAGGTCCAGCGACGTCAGCCGATCCGGCATCCGATCACCTTCCTCTCGCAGTCGAAGCTTGTCTCGTCACCCTAGCGGCCGGTTCCGACAGTCGGCTGCGACACTGGCCGTAGAGAGCTCTCTGGGAACACTGAGCTATCTGTGTTCGTCAGGCAAGAGGGCGTGTCCCGCGTCCTGAGAAACCGAAGAGACCCCTTGAAAGGCCCCTCGACCCATGCGTTCGACGCTCACTCGCGGTACCGCCGCCGCTCTTCTCCCCACCCTCGGCCTGCTGGTCCTGGCCGGCTGCGGCGGCGGTGACTCCGACAGCGGCGCGAGTCCGAGCACCCCGCCGAGCACCCCGGCCAGTACGCCGAGCGACCTGCCGACCATGACCGCGACGCCGGGCAAGCCGAATACCTCCACCCCGTCGAACACTGCGGACCCGTCCGGCGAGCAGGCCGACGTGACCATCAACGTCACCGTTGCCAACGGCAAGGTGAACCCGAGTGGCGCGAGCGTCAAGGCGAAGGCCGGCCAGACCGTGCTGGTGACCGCGGTCAGCGACGCCGACGAGGAGCTGCACATCCACGGCTACGACAAGGAACTGGAGCTGACGCCCGGCAAGCCCGCCTCGGTCAAGTTCACCGCGAACATGAAGGGCACGTTCGAGATCGAGACGCACAAGAGCGGCAAGCTGGTCGCCAAACTCGTCGTCTCGTGATCACGCTTCTTCTCCCGCTGCACGGGATCGGTGGCAGGCAGGACCTGCCGATCCCGTTCGGCCTCGCGGTCGGCGGCGCCGCGGTCGCGGTCGCGGTCTCGTTCGTCGTCCTCGCACTGGCCTGGCGGAGCCCGAAGTACCGCGGCAACGCCTCCGGCAAGCCGTTGCCTGCCGCAATCACCCGGACCGTCGACGCCAGCTGGTTCCGCTGGGTGGTCCGAGTGGTCGGGCTGGCGACCTTCCTCTACGCGATGACGTCGCTGGTGTTCGGCGTGGACCGGCTGACCAATCCCATCTTCGGGTTCATCTACATCCTGGTCTGGGTCGGGCTGGTGCCGATCTCGCTCGTGTTCGGCCCGGTCTGGCGGACGCTGAACCCGCTGCGAACCCTGCACCTCCTGCTCTGCAAGGCGTTGCGGCAGCCGCCCTCGAAGGGCCTGCTGGAGCTCTCGCCGCGGCTCGGGCTCTGGCCGGCCGCACTGGGCATCTTCGCGTTCACCTGGCTCGAGCTGGTCGCACCGGACCGGGCCACCATCCCGGTCCTGCAGGCGTGGATGGCGCTGTACGTCGTCATCACGATGTTCGGCGCGATCCTGTTCGGCGACCGGTGGTTCTCGACCGCCGACCCGTTCGAGGTCTACGCGACCCTGATGTCCCGGCTGTCACCGTGGGGCCGTCGTACCGACGGAGCGCTGGTGGTCCGCCGGCCGCTGGAGAACCTGGACGGCCTCAAGCCGCTACCTGGCCTCGTCGGCATGGTCTCCGCTCTGCTCGGCTCCACGGCGTACGACGGGTTCTCGAACTCGACGGCGTGGATCGGCTGGGCACAGAACCAGGACGTGTCGATGACCGTGCTCGGCACCTGTGCGCTGATCGTGTTCATCCTGTTCGTGCTGGTGACGTACTCCGGCGCCACTCTGCTGGCCGGGCGCCTGTCGGACAGCTCCCGGACGTCACTGCCGCGTCTGTTCGCGCACTCCGTCATACCGATCGCCCTCGGGTACGTCGTCGCGCACTACCTGACGCTGTTCATCCTCGAGGGGCAGCGGACGCTCATCTACCTGAGTGACCCGCTCAGCAACGGCGCCAACATCTTCGGCACGGGACTGCTGGCCGTGAACACCGGCATCACCAACCACAGCACGGCGATTGCCGTGCTCCAGGTGCTTGCGGTGGTGGGCGGCCACCTGGCAGGTGTCATCTCGGCCCACGACCGCGCCGTCGCTCTGTTCCCCCGGCAGAAGGCTCTGGCCGGTCAGATCCCGTTGCTGGTCGTGATGGTCGGCTACACCGCGGGTGGCTTGCTGCTCTTGTTCTCGTCCTGACGCGTGAGGGAGCGGCTGGTGACGGCGAGCAGGATGAAGGCGAGCATGCCGAGGATCAGGTGCGAGTTGCCCGGGATCGACTGCCAGAAGGTCCAGTTGAGTTCGCGGTCGTCACGGTAGGGGACCCACCAGATCGAACGCAGCACGAACAGGCCGTACCAGAGCACGCCGGCGACCACCGCGGGGTTGAGACCCCAGACCCGGTTCACGGCTCGGATGAGGCTCACGCCGAGCGGGATGATCCACACCCAGTGGTGACTCCACGAGACCGGTGACGCGTACAGCACGGCCAGCGCCATCACGGAGATCGCGGTGACCCGCTCGTCGGCCAGCCAGTAGCGCCGGGACAGCCAGAGCACCAGCAGACCGAACACGGCCGAGAGCACGAACCACGCCGGCTGTACCCAGCTCGCGTCGTTGCCGAGCCGGTGCAGGAAGCCGTTGAACGACTGGTTACCGGTGTAGGCCAGTCCGCCGACCCGGTTCGCATCGAGGATGACGTCGGTCCAGTACCGCCAGGACTGGTGCGGCACGATCGCGAACCCGACCGCCATTGTGGCCAGCAGGCCGAACACCGCGTTGCGGAGCGCCCGCCACTGCTTGGTGACGATCAGCAGCGCGAGGAACGGCAGCGGCGTCAGCTTCACTCCGATGGCCACACCGAGCCAGAAGCCGCGCAGCTTGGCGTCGGCCGGCCGGACCAGGTCCAGCAGGATCATTGCCGTCAGCAACAGGTTGATCTGGCCGAACTGCAGCGTCTGCCAGACCGGCTCGAGCAGCAGCGACAGCACCGTGAGCGCGGCCAGCACGGCGGTGCGTTTGCGCTGGGTGACGAACGACCAGAACGTCTTGGTCAGGCTGGTCCGCCACAGCAAGGTGATGCACAGCACCGAGATGGTGGTCCAGACGACCAGCGCGACGCCCCATGGCACGGCGGCCAGCGGGACCATGGCGATCGCGGCGAACGGCGGGTAGGTGAACGGCAGCCCGGATCCGGCCAGTTGCGCGTCGTACAGGGCGTCGCCGTGCAGGAGCACCGAACCGCCCATCCGGTACACCCGGAGGTCGATCATGCCGTCGAACAGACCGGCGATCCACGCGCCGAGCGCGACCAGGACCGCGCAGACCGCGATCACGATCAGGACCCGGCGTGCAGCGAGCGGGCGGGGTGAGGAGGTGGTGGTCGTCACGGTCACGTCAGGTCGGCTCCGAACAGGGATTCCAGGGCGCGGCGGGTCTCGTCGTACGAGGTGTGCAGGAGGCCGGTCATGCCGAGCGCGCGGGCGCCCTCGACGTTCAGCTCCAGGTCGTCCACGAACACGCACTCCTCCGGCTTCAGGTCGAGCCGGCGGGCGGCCAGCAGGAAGATCTCCGGGTCCGGTTTGCGCATCCCCACCTCACCGGAGATGACGATGTCGTCGAACATCCCGTCCCAGGTGTCCCGCGGGTAGGTGTTGCCCCAGGAGTTCGACAGCAACGCTGTGCGGATCCCGAGCGACCGGGCGCGGCGGACCAGCGCGGACATCGCCGGCTGATGCTCGAAGTGCGCGAACATCCGCTCGATCAGCCCCTCCGCGGGCACCGGCGTACCGTCGCCGCGGAGCAGGATCGAGGCCAGCTTGCGCTCGAAGTCCGGTACGGCGATCTGTCCGCGTTCGAGCGCGTGAACGGGGTTCAGCTCGGCCTCCGCCGTGGCGTCGGCCGGGTTCTCGGCCGGCAGCCAGGCCAGCACCGCCTGGAGGTAGGAATCGAAGTCGAATCCGTCGAGCTCGGCCCACCGGCGCAGCGCGTCCTCCAGCCCGGAGGTCAGCACCCCACCCCAATCCACCAGTAGCCCGCGCAGCTCGACCTTCCCGTCCGACATGCGCGCAAGCCTACTCAGCACATGAGCGGCCTCACGCTGCCGGTCCTGTCGGTCACTCGCCGTACACGCGTCGTCAGGTCAGTGGGTGTACTCGACCGTGACGTCGCCAGAGGAGGTCTTGGCGTCGATGGTGCGGGTGGCAGCCGGGTCGGCCGTGACGGTGGCGGACTCGTCGCCTGACGAGGTCTCGGTGTCCAGCTTGTACGCCACGGTGTCGTTCGGGACCCGGATCGTCACGTCACCCGAGCTCGCCTCCGACTCCACCGACTGCGGCGCCTTGGCGAACTCGAGCTCGGCGCTGCCCGAGCTGCTCTTCGTCGTCACCGACGTCGCGGTCAGGCCGCTCGCCTCCAGGTCGCCGGAACTGGACTCCAGCCAGAGCGAGCCGCCGACGTCCTGCACCTCGATGTCGCCGGAGCTGGTCTTCAGGTTCGCCCCGTCCAGCAGCCCGGAGGCCTTGATGTCGCCGCTGGAGCTCTCCAGCGTCACCTTGAGGTCCTTCGGCACAGTGAGGATGTAGTGCGTCTCGCAGCCGAACGACAGGAACCCGCAGCCGGTGTCCTTCAGCTCCAGCTTGCCGTCGTCGTACTGCTCCTTCGGGTCGGAGCCGAACAGATTCCGCTCGAACTGCCGCTCGACCCGCACGTCGGAGACGTCACCGACGCGAACCTCGACGTTCGTCGACTTGGCCTCGACCAGCAGTGAGTCACCCTGCACGGGGTAGCCGGTCTGGCTCGTCTTGGTGTCCTCGGTGAGCCCGGTCAGGGCCCAGTACACCCCGCCCAGGATCAGCGCGACGGAGATGGCGATCCCGTACCGCCGCTCGGGACTCATCGTGCTCGTCGGCCGGCCTTGGACCTGGGACATGCTTCCCCCTCAGGGTGTGACACCTACCTGCTCACCCTGACACATCCCCGCACCGGTGTCGGTGGGGTTTTCCCCCGGATCGCCACCTACCCGACCCTGAGTCTTGGGTCTTGGTGAGCCCGGCTCGGGAACCCCTCGGCGACCACGGCAGCGAGCTGCTGGAGTGCCTTGCGGACCTTGCTGGACCGGGCCGCCTCGGCCAGGGTGCGGCCCGCGGCCATCGCCGCATCGACGGCGTTCTGGTCGTTCGGGAGCAGGGCGGTGACCGGGACCCCGGCGTACCGATCGAGGGCCTCGGTGACCGCGTCGGCAGGCGAACTGCCGAGTGAACCGGAGCGGACGCGGTTGACCACGACCCTGATGTCCGCCGACGGCACCACCGCCCGCAGCTCGTGGATCGCGCGGATCAGCCGGGTCAGCCCGACCGGGTCGGCCGCACCGACGACGATCACCTCGTCGGCCTCCTCCAGCGTTGCGAGCGTCGCACCGTTGCGCCGCGGCGCCAGCGAGTCGAACGAGATCTCCTCGTCGCTCTCGATGCAGAACCCGACGTCGACCACGGTGCACGGCGCGAGCATCCGCGCGGTCGACCAGATCGACTCGACCGCCGCCGGCCGTAACTCCGTCCACCGGTCCGCCCGGCTGAGCCCGGTCAGCACCAGCAACCGTGGCTCCACCTGCCGCGCGTGCTTCGCCAGCATCGGCATGTCGAGGGCGCCGCTCGCCGCCGACCGTGCTGCAGCCGCCAGTCCGGACGTCTCGTCGAGCATTCCGAGCTGCTGTGCGATGGTCCCGCCGTACACGTCGGCATCGGCCAGCAGCGTTGGTACGCCCTTGGCTGCAAGCTCGCTGGCCAGTCCGACTGCGACCGTCGTTCGTCCGGGAGCGCCCGTCGGGCCCCAGACCGCGATCATCCGGCCGCTGCCGTTGCTGTACTCGGGTGGTGGGTTGCCGGCCGTCTCCGGCGTCACCGGCACGAATCCGCCCGAGAAGTGCGAAGCCGTGATGGGCGGTCCGGCGTCCACCGCGTCGGTGACTGCGCGGCCGAGATCCTCCGGGCTGACGTCGGCCGGCAGGATCCGCTCGATGCCCATCCGGCTGAGCCGGTCCTCGGTGCCGAACGGTTCGCCGTTCTCCGACGGATCAACAAGCGCGACGACGGCGATCCGACGAGCATGCAGCGCGGCCACCGCATCGGACGTGAGCCGTGGCAGGTCGTCCGCGAGCAGCACCGCGCGCGCCTGCCCGCTCGCGGCTGCCGCCATCACATCCGCGATGTCCACGCAGCGCCGTACGACCCGGATCCCTGGTGCACCCTCTGCCCGGCGTACGACGTCTGCCTCCCACGGTGCTCCGGTCACCGCGAGCAGCACTGGGACCGACATCAGCTGCCCCGCCTGACCAGCACCGGCTCACCCGAGTTCATCGCGGTCAGAGCCACCGGGAGTCGTCGCAGATCGTCCTGATCGAGGCCGACCAGGACCTGCCGGCGGGCCGAGCCACCAGCGACCCCCTTCACCGCGTCGACCTGCAACACGCGGACGTCGCTCCACATCAACTTGGACGCCTGGTCCTGAGCCTTCGGGACGACCCAGATGTCGACCTGGTCACCGCCCGCCGCATCCGACGGCAGCCGCCCGGTCGCCACCGACAACGGCAGCTCCGTGCGGTTGCTCTCAGCCTCCGGTACGGCGGCTTCGCGTGGAACGAACTCCCCTGCGTCGACGGGCCGCGCGACGACGAGACCCTTGAGGTCAGCATCGGCGGCGACGTACTTGTTCGCGTCGTCGCTGCTGGTGAAGCGCACCCGCACGGTGGTGAGGTCGTCGCCGGTCAGCTTGGTGCCGGCTGGGAGGTCATGCTTGGCGGCCCAGATCGTGGTGGTGTCGTCGGCGGACGAGAGCAGCTTCGCGCCGGCCAGACCGGTGACAGCGACGAGCAGAACGCCCAGGAGCAGTCGGCCGTCCTTCCACCGGGCCCGTCGGTTGCGCTGGGCGGGCGCGGACGGCGCTCCGAACCCACTCCGCACTGCTGTGTCGACCACGTCGGGCTCCCCAGTCACTCGATCCGTCTGCGCGGACATTCTGCCGTGTCCAGCGGCGCACCGTGCACGGTCATCCACAGGCAGTCACAGGCTGGGGACAAACCCGGTCATCCGGGCGCCAACCATGGCAAACTGACGGAACCAGCCACGATGTGAAGGAGTAGGACGGATGCCGGGTCCGCGTTTCCTCCAGCTCGCCGACGTCGCCGAGGTGCTCAACATCTCCGCGAACCAGGTCTACGCGCTGGTGCGTCGCGGCGACATCCCGGCGGTCAAGATCGGCGGCCGCGGCCAGTGGCGGGTCGAGGCGACCGAGCTGGAGAAGTACATCGAGCGGCTGTACACCGAGACCCGCGAGTTCATCGACGCCCACCCGTTCGGCGAGGAAGCCGAGCAGGCCGAGGACCTGCACTGAGTCAGCGGCGACGTCAGCGGCGACGCAGCGCGCACAAGGCCGCCGTCGGGACCAGCCTGACGTTGTAGACCTCGCTGCGCCGTCGCGGCGCGTCGAGCGGATGCTCGGCGATCTCCACGAAGTCCGCGCCGACCCGATCGATCGTCCCGGTGACCGGGACTCCCCCGCAGAACAACGTGACCGGTGACCGGTCCCGCGCGATCCCGCGCAACAGGTGGGCCAGGCCCAGCTTCCCCGCCACCGCCCCGACCGCCGGCTCCGCCCACGGACCGAGCCGATGCACCGCGACCAGCGCGCCGACCGGGATCAGCCACTCCTCGGCCCGCTCCGCCTCGATCAGCAGGCAGTCCTTCCCCACTCGCGTGAGCAGCCCTTGCACGGGCTCGGCGTCGGCCACCTCGACTCGTACGACGGTGTCCACGGCGCCGCGGAGGCGGTCGAGCACGGTGATCTTGCCGACCTCGGTCCGGATCCGGTCCGCGACCTCGCCGTACAGGTCTCCCTCCTGCAGCGCCTCGAACTGCGACTCCAGGTCCTGGAACAACGCGTCCCATCGCATCCCCCGAACCTACCGCAGCACTTGCCAACTGCCATGATCCGGGATCTATAGTGATCTAACCAAGGCAAACTCAAGCAAACTCATAGATCACGAGGGAAGCGATGACACGGGGAGTGAAGGGCGCGTTCACGCTGACGACGCTGGCCGGCGTCGGCCTGGGTCTGCGCTGGGCGACCGCAGGTTCGATCGGCGCGGCGAGCAGCCGCGATCTCGACTCGATGGCGGTCCTCGCGGTCGGCACGGTCGCTTGGGTCGCGTACGGGTGGCTCGCCCTCGCGATGCTCGCGACGATCCTCGAGCAGCTCCCCGGCGTCGCCGGGGCCGCCGCGTCCGCGATCGCCGGCCGGATCACCTCGACGACCGCCCGCACTCTCCTGCGGTCCGCCCTGGGCGTGGCTGCGGTCGCTCCGCTCACGCTCACCACAGCCCACGCCGACCCTGTCGAGGGCACGGCGCGCCCCTGGACCCAGGTGGAGCCGCGCTCCACCATCCAGCCCGAGGCCGAGTCGCCGGCACGCGTCGGCGTACCGGATCGCCCTACCGCTGGAGCGCCCACGCGCTACACGACGGTCCGCTCAGGTCGGCCGGTGCGAGTCGTCCGGCCTGGCGAATCGCTGTGGCGCATCACCGCCGACGAGCTCGGACCCCACGCGACGGACGCGGAGATCGCAGAGCGCTGGCCGGATTGGTACGGCGCGAACCGCCGGCTGATCGGCTCCGACCCCGACCTCATCCACCCCGGCCAGGTCCTTCACACGCCGCCCACCTCCCAGGAGAACTGACATGAACAACCTGTCAACGGTCAGCCGGCCGGACTCCATCGCCGAAACGCGGTCGAACGTGCGGCTGCTGCGATCCGTACCGAACCCTGAGCACCAGCGCCCCACGGTCCGGCCCGGGATGCCGGATGCGGTGGCGTGGGCGTCCCGGTTGGTGCAGGCGGTGTCGGAGGTGATCGCCGGCGATCGGCCGATCTCGCAGCTGGTGCGGTTCGCGGACGAGGAGGTGTTCGCGGAGTTGAACCGACGGGTGCGGCTGCTGGGGTTGACGACGACGGCCACCGGGCGCGGAGCACACGAGCGCAGTGTGATCCGTTCGATCCGGGTGTGTACGCCGGCCCATCGGGTGGCCGAGGTCGCGGCACACGTACGGCGCGGCGACCGGTCGCGCGCCATCGCATTGCGGATGGAGGTCCGCCGCAACCGATGGATCTGTACGGCGCTCGAGCTCGGCTGACTGAGTGATCAGGCGAACTCTCGTGGAAGTACGAACGTCTCACCGAGCGCAATCGGATCGTGGTGTTGCCGTCACGTGGTTGCCGCAGGCGCGGCGTACGTTAACCGGATCGGTCGAACGATCGGTCTTCGTCGTTCGGGGGAACGAATGTCTGACACGACTCTCAGCAGGACGCCGAATTCTCGGGCCCACTCGGCAGACCCAGGGTCCACTGGGGTGACTCCGGGTGTGCCGTGGCGGATCGGGTTGGCGGAGCTCAGCGACGCCGAGCGGGCGCGGGTGCTGCCCGCGATGCGGCGGCAACGATGGGCCGAGCGGATCCCGGTGCTGTACCCGGTGGCGGTGCGCTACCACCGGGTGCTGCGGCGGATCGAGTGGCTGCGGTCCAGTACGCCGTACGCGCAGACGCGGCAGGTGGACGACCTGCCGGTGCGGGTGAAGCGGCACAAGTCGCTGCTGTTGCGGGAACTCGGCGAGACCGAGATGTGGATGCAGCACAACAAGGTGACGAACCTCAAGCTCGCCTGTGCTCAGGTGGACGGGCTGCTGATCCGGCCCGGTGAGACGTTCTCGTTCAACAAGCTGGTGGGGAACGCGACGCGCCGCAAGGGATATGTGAAAGGCATGCGGTTGTCGAACGGGCAGGCGCGGCCCGGCATCGGCGGCGGGATCTGCCAGCTCGCGAACCTGCTGCACTGGATGGTGCTGCACTCGCCGCTGACGGTCACGCAGCGGTCGACGCACAGCTTCGACCCATTCCCGGACAACGGCCGGGTGCTGCCGTGGGGCGTGGGTTGCAGCATCGTCTACAACTACGTGGATCTGCAGTTCCGCAACGACACCGACCGGACGTTCCAGCTGCGCGTCGGCGTCGGCGAGCGCTATCTCGAGGGCGACATCCTCGCTGACGCACCGAACGATTCGTCGTACCGGGTGTTCGCCCGTGGCGAGCGCTTCCTGCGGGTCGGCGCGGACTACTTCCGCCGCAACGAGATCTGGCGCACGGTGATCGATCGCCGCACCGGCACGACCCTCCGCGAGGAGCGTCTTCGCGAGAACGTTGCCCTGGTCAAGTATGTCCCGACGGGCGGGCAGGTCCTGGACGTCGTACCACCGGGGTGACACCCGGGCGGGCTAGTGTCCTGGATCCCCTCGCCCCACGGGAAGGATCCGCAGGTCCGGTACGACGCGCCCACGCAGAGCAGGGCTGCTGATCACTGCGGTGATCGTCGTGGTCGTCGGAGCGGCCGCCGTACTGATCGTGCGCAACGCGGCGCTCGGCTCCGGCGAGACCGAGGCGGGCGACGAACTCGCACGATGGGCCGAACAGCATCGCGACGGGCAGTTCCATTCGGCGTACGTCGGCGGGTGGCAGGTCACGCTCAGCAGCGTCAAGCCCGAGGACACGTCCGTTCCGCTCGCCCACCGGCTACGGGTAGTTGCGGACACCAACTGGAACACGCCCGACTGAAAACTGTCGGTGGGGCGTTGCAGACTGGTGGGGTGAGTGAGCTTGGTGAGCCGTACCGGGAGCGTCCTGCGCTGCTGCCCGGGGCTGCCTTGTGGACCCGGACGGCAGCGGGTGGCGAGTACCGGATTCTGCCCGACGGCTGCATGGACCTGTTGTTCATGAATGACGACTTGGTCGTGTCCGGGCCGGACAGTCGCGCTTACACCGGTATCGCGGACGCCGGGACGAGGTATGCGGGGATCCGGTTCTCACCCGGAGCCGCGCCGGACTTCTTCGGCGTACCCGCAAGGGAACTGCTCAACGAGCGGGTCCCGCTCCGCGAGCTCTGGTCGCCTGCGCGAAGCCGGCGCATGCTGGACCAGGTGCGGTCGGCGCCCGCGCCCGCCCTTGCGCTGGACCAGGCGGTCGCGAGTCTGGCGGAGGAGCCGCCGGACCGACTGATCACGCACGTACTGCGGAGCATCCGCGCCGGAATGCTGCGCGGTGGAGCCGGCGTCATCAGCCTCGCGAGCAGCGTCGGCCTGAGCGAGCGCCAGCTGCACAGGCGCTGCCTGAACGCGTTCGGCTACGGGCCGAAGATGCTCGACCGGGTCCTGCGCATGAACGTCGCCCTCGACCACGCCCGCACCGGTGCCGCCCTCGCCGACGTCGCCGCCCTGCATGGGTACGCCGACCAGGCTCACCTCAGCCGCGACGTGAAGGCACTGACCGGCCTCCCACCGGGAACTCTTCTGCTGCGCTGAGCCGGATGGCGTGTCAGCATTGCTGTTCATGACCGCTGACGCCGATGTCAGAACGACGACATTGCGGCACAACCCCTTGAACGCGGTGACGGCGACGGTCGAGCGCCTCACCTATCCCGACGGCAGCACCGTGATCCGCAAGCAACTGCGGAAACCGGTCCAGTCGACCGGCCCCTGGGCCGCATCCACCGATCCGCGGCACTGGAACTACTGGCGCCGCGAGCTCGAGGTGTACGCCGACGACGAACTCCGCAAGCAGGTCGCCGATGCCGGCCTGGTGTTACCGGCCGCGCAGATCGCCGAGCACGACGACCACGCCGTACTGATGCTCGAGGACATCGGCGGCACGCCCGGGACCGAGTTCAGCCTGGCCGAGCACGCCGCGCTGGCACGGGCCTGCGGGCGGTGGCAGGCGCGACCCGCCGCCGGGCGACCGTGGACCTCGACCGGCTTTCTGCGCGACTACTCGACGAGTCGCGACGTGCCGTGGCATCTGGCCGACGATGACGCGGCCTGGCAGCAGCCGTTGATCGCCGAGACCTGGCCGCCGGGACTGCGGTCGGCGTGGCTGCACCTGCTCACGCACCGCGACGATCTGCTCGACCTGGTCGCGGGCCTGCCGCGGGCGCGCTGTCACCTCGACCTGTGGGTGTGCAACGTGATTCAGCGGCCGACCGGCGAGATCGCCTTGCTGGACTGGGCGTTCACCGGCGACGGCGCCCTCGGCGAGGACATCGGCAACCACATCCCGGACGCGGTCTTCGACCTGTTCTGGCCGGCTGAACGGATGCGCGAACTGGCCGAGACCTGCATCGGCAACTACCTCGACGGCTTGCACGAGGCCGGCTGGCGAGGGGACCCCGACCAGGTCCGCCTCGCCGTGATGGCCTCAGGCGTCAAGTACGCCTGGTTCCTCCCGGGCCTGCTGGGCCGCGCCTCCGCCGCATCCCACAACGCCTACCACCAGCAGACCGACAGCCGGCGCCTCTACCACCAGCGCGGTCAGGCCCTCGCCTTCGTCGCAGCCTGGTGTGCCGAGGCTCTTACCCGAGGACGACGGTGAAGCCACCGGGCTGCACCGAAACGTGGGATGGCGTGCCCTGCGAGTGCAGCTTGCCCGTCGACGTGTACGAGTAGGCGATTCTGCCTGTCGCGTTGACCTTACGGGGGTGCGAGTCGACGCTGGTCAGCAACGTGGCGGTCCCCAGCCGGAGAGTGCTGATGCTGGGGATCAGGAGGAGTGCGTCCACCTGGGCCGGTCCGGTGGCTGAGGCGGCGAGCTGGGTCGCATTCGGCGGGAGCGGCGTGGCCAACGTCATCGGCAGCAGAGCGCCCGGGGCGGCGGAGATGCCTTGTGGGCCGCCCGCCCCGTGGTCGATGGTGCCGAGCCGCCGGGAGCCACTGGTCCACGTGGTGTGACCCGCGTCCGGGGTGTCGACGAGGTTCACGATCGGGAGCACCAGGCGTGCCTGAGACGACGACGGCAGGGTCCACTGCGCCGACGTACCGGCAGCCAATGAGAGGTAGGAACCGTTGCTCCATTGGGATTCGCCGGTCCAGGCGGATGGCGGGGTGACCACCTCACCACCGGTGGCGGCCTCTGCTTCGACAACCTTCAGTCCGTCGTACGTCGGGGTTGCGCTGCCCAACTGCTGTGCGAGCTGCGCGACGGCCGGTGATGCGTCGAGTGCGAGCATCGAGAGCTGGCCGTGGATGGTGGACTCGGCTCCCGAGTTGCGGTTGACCACGCCGTCACCGGCCAGACCGTCGTACGTGCGGCCGGTGGTCGCGTCGTACATCGGGGTGCCGGCACGGTTGGCGCCGAAGTACCAGGCCGCGACGAAGGAGGCGATCTGCCTGAGGCCAGGGAGGCCGACCGCCAGCAGGCCTTGCAGCCGGGCGTCGACGCCGTACGCGATCTGCGTACGGTCGATCGGCGCAGGGAGCCAGCCGTTGTCGGGACCGCCGGCCGTGATGAGCAGCGGTGTGAAGCCGGCGGTGTCGCCGATGGCTGGGTCGAGCAGGCGGCGGGACTCGAGCGCTGACGAGGCAGCGGCGAGCGCGGACGGCATCTGGGCACCCCACGCGTGCCAGTCCGAGATCGACTCGCCCCACGGCATCAGTGCGCGGAACGGCCACTGCGTCGTCGAGCCGGCGCTCATCGCGGCAACACCTTCGGCGAACTGCGTCAGCGCACGACGTGCCCGCGCCGACCCGCCGGCCCGGACGTACGCCGACAACCCGAGAACCGCCTCGGACGTCGCGTCGGCGCCGTTCACGATCAGCCAAGCGGGGAGACGACGACCGTCGACGATGTTCCACTGGCCGTAGCGCACCAGCACCTGCCGCTCCAGCGCTGCGACCGCCAACTCGAGCCGGTCCTTCAGGAAATCGGCGAAGCCACGGTCCAGTCGCCGGAAGACGGCGTACCCCTCCCCCAGCGCCCACACGGTCCGGGCCAGCCAGTACGACGGGCCGGAGTCGGAGGGGTCGGGGAGCTCGACCGGGTCGGCGCTGGGGTTCAGCGTCCCGTCCGGCTGCATCCACAGAACGACGTTCCCGTTCGTGGACTGGAGATAGGTGAGGCCTCGGAGGAGGTCGCGGGCAGCGTTCCGGGAGGCGGCGTCACCGAACTGCTGGTAGTGCCGTAGGTAGACGACTGTGGCTCGGGCGATGTCGTCCGCGTTGTACGCGCCCTGCCCGTAGGTGTTGGTGGCGGCGTCGTACGTGCCACCGCCGATGCGCTTGTACGAGCCGTCGGACTGACGGTCCGCATAGGTCCACAGCACCCCGATCGGGCCGGAGCCGAAGGTGCTGTGGCCGGCAACAGCAGGTGGTGTCACCGACGTACGGAGGAAGTCGAGATGGGCGAGGTTGCTCAGCTTGTTGCTGGAAGCAACAGCCGGCAGCGTGACGGTGGAAGCGGCGGTCAGAGCGAGCGCTCCGCCGAGGACGGTTCGGCGGGTCGGGGTCATGGCAGGCGATCCAGCCGGGCGACCCCGATGGCCGCGTCGGCCATCCCGTAGAAGACGTACCGCACTCCGTCCACCTCCTCGATGGCGGTCGGGAACACCACGTTCCCGACCGTTCCGACCTTCTCCTCCTCGGTCTCCGGCACGAGGATCGGTTCCTCGGTCCGGGCGATCACCTTGGTCACGTCGTTCGGGTCGAGCAGCAGCGCACCGGCCGCGTAGCAGACCTTCTGCGTCGTCGGGTCGAAGCCCTCCGGCTGCTCACCGGTGACGCCGTGGTGGATCACCAGCCAGCCCTCGGGCACCCGCAGCGGCGCCGGCCCGGCCCCGATCTTCAGCTCCTCGAACGGGTACTCCGACATCGCCAGCAGCCGGTGCTGACGCAGGTGGACGAGGTTGCGGACGTCCTCCTGCACCGCCGACACCGGCACGAAGGACACCCAGATGCCCGGCCGGTCGTCGGTCACCCCGGCGGGCAGATGCACGCCCTCGCCCTCACGGAACCAGCCCAGGTCCCACATCGGCCGATGCAACATCGCGTACGACGGTTCGCCGTCCGGGCCGGCCACGGGTTCGGGGAAGAACACCGTGTCCTTGTTCGGGAACAGATTCAGGTCGGTGTCCAGGTCGGGCTGGTACTCGAAGTGCAGCGGACCCAGCCGCCGCCACTCACGGAGATCCGACGACACCGCCAGAGCCGGCTTCGGACCGAGCGGACCATAGGCGACGTACGTCATCACGTGCAGGCCGAGCGACGGGACGAAGGTCACCCGCGGGTCCTCGACGCCGGCGTTGTTCAGCCCTCGCTCCCAGCCCTCGTCCGGCGCGAGGACGACACCCTCGCGCTCGACACCGACAGGTACTCCGTCCTTGACCTCGACCCTGGCCAGGCCGACGCGGGATACGTTGCCCGTAGCAACCAGTCGCGGCAGCAGGTAGAGCTGCCCGTCCGGTGTGTGGCCGGTGGCGGGATTCAGGACGCCCTCGGCCTCCAGCTCGTTGCCCGGGTCGGCCGTCATCAGTACGCCGACCCGAGTGAGCGTGTAAGGAACAGTCACCACAAAACCTTTCAGGATTAGCCTTTGACCCCGGACGAGATGTTCGTCGAGATGAAACGGCGCTGGAAGATCAGGAACAGTGCCACCGCGGGCGCGGCCAGCACACACGCCCCCGCGAGTACGGCGCCGAACGGGTTCGCCGCCCGCGCCGACACAGTGGTCAGATAGTTCGACAGTGAGACCGCCAGCGGTTGCAGGTCCTGCTGCTTGGTGATCAGGAACGGCCAGAGGAACTCGTTCCACGGGCCGATGAACGTCAGCAGCACGCCGGTCAGCAGGGCGGGCTTCACCAGTGGTACGGCGATCCGCCACAGGATGCTGAGCTCGGACGCACCGTCGATCCGGGCCGCGTCGAAGAGTTCGGCCGGCAACTGCAGGAAGTACTGCCGGAACACGAACACCGCGGTCGAGTTGATCAGGAACGGCAGGATCATGCCGCCGTAGGAGTCCGCCAGCCCGTAGCTGCGCACGATCAGCACGTACAGCGGGATCGTCAGCAACTGGAACGGCACGACCTGGATCAGCAGCATCAGGTTGAACACCAGCCCCCGGCCGCGGAACTGCAACCGGGCCAGGGCGTAGCCCGCCAGCACACCGAAGACCAGCGTCCCCAGGATCACCCCGCCGGTGAAGATGCCGGAGTTGACCAACGACTTCCCGAGGTTGATCGCCTTGTTGATCTCGCTGTAGTTGTGCAGGGTCACGTTCCCGGTCGGGATCGACCCGGCGACGGACGGATCCGGCTCGGCCTGCAGGCTGCCGATCAGCATGTAGTAGAAGGGGAACAGGAACACGAAGGCTCCCAGCAGCAAGGCGACGAACCGAACCTTCATCACTCCTCCCTCCCCACGAAGCGCCGTTCGAGCAGAGCGATGATGAGGACGCCGATCACCAGCAGCACGCCGATCGCGGAGCCGACATCCGGATTGCCCTGTTCGATCCCGCGTTGATACATGATCAGCACCGGCGACGCGGACGCGCCGTCCGGTCCGCCACCGCCGGTCAGCAGATAGGGCTCGGTGAACAGGTTCGCCCCGGTCACCGTGGCCACGAGGACGACGAGTGTGGTCGCCGGCCGTACGCCGGGCACGGTGACGTTGAGGAACGACTTCCAGCGCCCGGCGCCGTCCATCGACGCCGCCTCGTAGAGATCCTTCGAGACGTTCTGCAACGCGGCCAGATACAGCAGGATGAAGAACCCGAGCTGTTTCCAGGTCACGTAGACCGCGATCGTCGGCATGGCCAGCTTCGAGTTCACCAGCCAGGACGGGTCCGGCGCGAGCGGGCCGAGGATGGAGTTGACCAACCCGTTCGAGTTGAACAGAAACAGCCACACCCCGACCACGGCGACGCTCGCAGTCACGTACGGCACGTAGTAGCTGACGCGGAAGAACGTCCGCCACCGGATCGCCGAGTTCAGCGCGGTCGACAGCCCCAGCGACAGTACGACGGTCAGCGGCACGTTGATCACGAGGAAGATCAGCACGTTCACGAACGACCGCTGGACGGCCGGGTCCGTCAGCACCGTGACGTAGTTTTCGAACCCGACGAACGGCCGGTCCACGATCGCGCCCGGCGCCGTGAAGAAGTAGTCGTGGAACGACATGTACACCGCGAACCCGAGCGGGTAGGCGAACACCGCGGCCAGGAACACGACGTACGGCGTGACGAACACCGTGCCGACCGGGTGCTCACCCAGGATCCGGGTGACCGAACCTCGTCTCATGACTGTTTGGCGAGTTCGTCGACCTTCTGGGCTGCGCCGTCGAGGGCCTCGTTCGGGTCCTGCTGGCCGAAGATGACCGACTTGGAGTAGGCGTCGCGGAAGGTCTGCCAGATGGTGATCGAGTTCGCCACGTTCGGCACCTCGACCGTGCGGGCGGCCTGGTCGGCGAACACCTTGTAGTCAGGGTTCTTCGCGAAGTAGTCCGGGTACACGGTCGCGACGTCCTTGCGCAGCGGCATCTGCCCGGTCGCGGTCAGGAACTTGCCGTCCTGCTCCTGGCTGGTGGCGAACTTCAGCACGTCCCACGCCGTACCACGGTTCTTGCAGGCCGAGTACATCGCGACGTTCTTCGCGTCGCTGAAGGTGTGGATCTCGTTGGCCGGCTTGCCGCTCGAGGTCGGCACCGGGACGACACCCCAGTCGACCTTGCCCTTGTACGTCGCGATCGCCCACGGACCGACCACGGCCATCGCGGCGGTGCCGTCGACGAACGCGTCACCGGTGTACTTCTCCTGCGAGGCGAGCTTGTCGGCGTACATGGTCCGCCAGAACGCCGCGACCTTCTTGCCCTCGTCGGAGTTGAACTGCGCCTTGCCGTCCTCCACCAACTGCTTACCGCCGCTCTCGGCCGCGAACAGCGGGTAGAAGTC